>CALRVO020000092.1:0-10339 GCA_943371595.1 Sphingomonas paucimobilis | reverse complement strand
CGCTGTAGGCACGGCCCCGCCCGTTCAGCGGGCAGGGACCTGCACGGGCGGCGACGACGCCGCCGGGTCGGCCGGGTCGTCGGTGGCGAGCTCGTCGACCCGACCGTCGACGACCCCGAAGCGCGGGGGGCGGCCACCCTCGACCCACGACCGCTGGCGCGCGACGACGGCGTCGCTCAGCGCGAGCAGGCCCGCCTGGCGGGCGTGCTCCTGGCTGTGGTCGAGGTAGTCGAGCAGGAACGCGCGGACCTCGGGGCGCTGCAGCGCGCGGGTCGTGACGGTCAGCTCGAGCGGGCGGGCGAGCGGGTAGTCGTCGTCGAGCACGCTCTCGGGGTCGGGCAGCACACAGTCACGGGCGCCGTCGCCGTCGCCGTCGATCTCCAGGGCGTGCAGCCGGTCGGTGTGGGCGGCGTAGAAGCCGTAGCTGAACAGGGCCACGCGCCCGCGCGCCTCGTCGACGCGGCGCTGTCGTGCGACCAGGTCGAGGTAGAGGTCGTCGACCGGTCGGAACGCCTCGCGCGCCGTCGCGACCCGGTCGAGCGCACGGGCCCGCTGCGCCTCGGCGCGGCGTACGCGGGCGTCGTCCTGGGCCCGGGCGGCCGGCGGACGCGCGTCGCGGACCCCTCGGCGCTGCTCGAGCACCGCGTCGTCGACCTCGTCGTCGGCCACCGCCCAGGCGGCCCAGGCGCTGGTGAGGGCGGCTCGGAGCAAGGCGTGCTCCCGCTGGAGCGAGGCGAGCGGGACGGCCGCGGCCTGCTCGTCGGACGGGCCGGCCACGAGCTCGAGGGCCTCGTCCTCGGTGGCGGTCACGGTGTAGTCGGTCCGGAGGTCGGTCGCCGTGGGCTCCGGCTCGCCGAGCGCGGACCGCACGAACGCGGAGGTGGTGCCGTCGGTGACGCCAGGACCCGCGACCGCGAGCGGCGCGTCGACGAGACCGGGGGCGAGCTGTGACCAGCGGGCGACCGTCGAGCCGGCCCCGAACGCCGACCGGACCTCGGTGGTGGTGAGGCAGTCGGTGCCGACGTCACCCTGGCGTCCGACCGCCAGCACGACACCGTCGGCGGCGACCCGGAACCGGACGACGTCGAGGCCGTGACGACGGCACTGCTCGTACTCGTCGACGGTGATCGGCCGCGCGGAGTCGGCGACGTCGACGTCGCCGTCGCACAGGCGCTCGAAGGCCCGGGCCTCACCGCTCGTGTCGTGGGTGACGGCGACCTCGTCGTCGCGCTCGGCGAAGGCCGCGACCGCCGTGGGGGTCAGGGTGTCGGTGCTGCCGTCGACGACGACGAGCCCCGGCGTCGGCTCGCCCCGCTCCTCGAGGCGGGGCAGCGCCGGGGGAGTGCCGGTCGGTGCGTCGGTCGCGTCGAGACCGGCCCGGTTGAGCGAGCGGACGCCCTCGGACGGCGAGCCGGGGGCGTCGTCGGTCGCCGTGCACGCGGCCAGCCCGAGGGACAGGGCCAGCGCGGCGGCGACCCGGACGGCCAGGGAGGTGCGGCCGACGTGCGCAGCAGGCATCAGTCGTCCTCCGTCGGGTCGTCGGGCGGGTAGGGGTAGGACGGCTGGGCGGCGAGGTCGAGGACCTCGAAGTCGCCGAGCTGCAGGCTGAGCAGCTCGGTGCCCGAGAGCGGGCTGGGGCGGTCGTCGGGAGGCCGCTGGACGTGCAGGGTCGGGAGGGCGGCCCGGCCGACGACCACGGCGCCGTAGCGCTGCAGGGCCTCGACGATGCAGTCGGCGTGCGCGCGCTCGGTCGGCCCGAAGGGGAGGGTGCGGCCCGTCACGGGGTCGACCGGGGCCTGGGCCAGGAAGTCGGCCCGCAGCCGCAGCCGCGCCCCCTCGGGCACGGCGCCGGCGGTGTTGTCGCCGTCGCTGGTGGAGGCCGGCTGCACGAAGGTGCCGGCGGCCGGACCAGGCACGCTCAGCGCCAGTGCGTGGTCGACCTGGCAGCGCTCGAGCTCACCGGTGCGCAGGAGCCCGGCGAACAACGGCAGGCCGGAGCCACGCACACCGGCGACGTAGGGCCGGCTGAAGCCCGGGCCGTCGAGGTCCCACCGGCGCAGGGAGTAGTAGGACAGGCTGCCGTCGGCCTCGCGGCGGGCGCGGCCCAGGTCGTAGCCGGTGCGGGTGGCCGGGTCGAGGACGGTGAGGGTGCCGTCGTGGGTCGGATCGGGGTCGACCCCCTCGGGGACCGGGAGCGTGAGGTCGCCCACCCCGTCGCCGCACCGCGTACGCCGACAGGTGAGCACGGTGGGCACGCCGCCGGCGACCACCGGGACGGCGCCGTCGGCCACGTCGAGGACGACCTGGGACGGGGCTCGCTCCTGCGTCGCCCCGTCCGCGCCGACGCGGGTGCGCAGCAGGCTCTGCTCGAGCAGGGCGGCGGAGTCGGGCGCGACCGGGTCGTCCTCGACCACGGTGTTCCAGGGGGAGTCGGGGCTGAAGACGGCGTCCTCCACGGCGTCCTCGACAACGGCCGCGGAGGGGTCCGTGCTGACGGTGGAGGGGAAGCCGGTCCGGGACGCGGCTGCGGGCCGGCCGTCGCTGCGGCACGCCGTCGGGACGAGGACGAGGAGCAGCCCGAGGGCGAGGACGGGGAGGCGGGCGGGCAGCGGGCTCACGAGTCCCGGGGGATGTCGAGACGCCGTCGGGCGAGGGTGCGGTCGACGTCGACCACGTCGTCGGTGTGTCGCCGGTCGTGGTCGAAGAGGCCGAGCCGGTCGGACCGGTCGGACCGGTCGGCGGGCAGGACCTCGGTGAACAGGTCGCCGCTGTCGTCGGCATCGAGCGTGTCGACGGTCTCGGCGAAGCGGGAGAGGGTCTCACCGATCGCGTCGAGCTGGTCGCCCTGGGCGTCGGTGTCGTCGTGGGCGCGGGCGTCGCCGGACCGCGCGCGGGCGGCGAACACGATCGCGTGCGCCTCGCGCCGTGCGTGCAGCCGGATCAGCTCGGCGTCGAGGTCGGCCTGCGACGTGAGGAGCTCGCAGCGCCGGGCCGTCTCGAGCTCGAGCGCCACGACGTGCCGCTCGTGGGCCTCGCGGACCCGTCGCATCGAGGCGATGACCGAGGCGGCGACCTCGGCGACCTCGGCGGCCGCGCGACCGTCCACCTCGTCCACCCGGTCGACGCGCGACGGCTGCGGGGCGCGGCCGACGGTCGGGTCGGCCCCGACCTCTCCGGTCCCGGGCCGGGGGAGGTCCTTGGTCATCAGCTCGACCAGGAGCTCGAGCATCTCGCCGGTCCCCTTCGCCGCCTGCCGGGTCCGGTCGTCGAGGCCGTCGGGTTCGTCAAGGCCGTCGAGGGGCGCGGGGGGCGCGGCTGGCGCGGCTGGCTCGGGTTGCTCGGCTGCGACGGGAGGGTCGTCGTGGTCGGGTCGGACCGCCGCCGGCGGCGCCTCGAGACGGGCGCTGAGGCTGGCGCCGAAGTCGACCGCACCGACCCGGTGGGCCGAGGACACGATGTCGGCGACCGACGGGGCGCTCTCGATGATGGACGTCTTCTTGGGCCTCATGGCGTCACTCCAGTCAGGTCGGCAGACGTGCCGTCGGTCTCATCGGTCTCGTCGGGGAGCGGGGCGGCGGGCTGGCCGACCACGCCGTCCACGCCACCGAGGTCGTCGTCGTCCTCGCCCGTCGACGCGGTGGGCGTGGGTGACGGCGGGTCGTAGCGGTAGCCGTCGGGCACCGCCACCAGCGAGTAGCGGGCGTTGCTGAAGACGGTCTCGAGGGCAGGGTCGTCGCCGACCGCGGCCGCGGGGTAGAGCCGACTGAGCCGGTCGCGGGTGGTGTCGACCGACAGCAGCAGGTAGCGCACGTGCTCGGCCGGTGCTGCGGCGGCCCGGGCCCACGCCTCGTCGGACCGGTCGACCCGGTCGAGGAAGAGGTCGGGTGCGCCGGTGAGCAGGATGACGGCGTAGGTGGCCGCGTCGTCGGTGAGGACCGCGCTCGTCGCGTCGACGTGGTCGGTGAGGTAGTCGGCCATCTGACGCTCGAGGTCGTAGCCGACGTAGGAGCCGTCGACGGTGCGGACGCCCTCCTGGCTCCGGCCGGTGGCGACGGCGTCGTGGAAGGCCCGCTCGAGGCCCTGGCGCTCGACGGTCTCCATGGCCGAGAACGTCCAGGGGATGCTGGCCAGCAGGCCGAGGGCGAGGGCGCCGGCGACGACGGTGGGGTCGTGGACGGCCGAGCGGACCAGCCAGATGCCACCCACGACGGCAACGAGCAGGATCGGCAGGGCGTCGCCCAGCTGCACCGGGGTGTCGTCCAGGCCGGCCAGCGCGGTCACGCCGGGGGTGAGGACGGTGACGACGAGCAGGACGGCGAGCCAGAGCGCGAACACGTTGCGGCGGGCGAAGCCGGCGTGGAGCAGGGCAGGCAGCACCACGAGCACGATCGGCGCGCCGTGCAGGACCAGGTCGCCGGTGCCGCGGACCACCTCGAGCACGGGGAGGTCGACGCCGGCGGGGCTCCGCGTCACCCAGCCGAGGGGGTCGAGGAAGATCACCAGGTTGAACGCCGCCCAGGTCGCGACGACGTAGACGGTGGGGGCGGCGAGCCCGACGGTGGTGCCCTCGATCTCAGCGCGATCGGCCCCGAGCCGCGCCAGGACGGCGGCCACCATGACCAGGCTGACGCCGAACCACACCAGGCTGCCGTAACCGGCGAGCGTGCCGGCGGCGAACGCCACGGCGGCCAGCATCACGAAACGGACGTCGGCGGTGACGTACCAGGCCAGGAGAGCCCCCAGCGCGGCCACGGCGAAGGCCAACCACACGAAGTCGTCGGCGCCGGTCGTGGCGTGCAGGACGACGAGGGGGTTGAGGCCGAGCGCGGCCAGCACGGCCACGCGGGCGGGCAGCACCACCTGGGCGCGGCGCATCATGGTGTTGACCGTCAGCAGGGTCAGCGCCGCGAACACCGCGGACACCACCGGCACCACCGTCAGCGACGCGGCCCAGGCGGGCACCACCGCGAACGGCACCAGCAGCAGCATCGACAGCGGCGGGTGGTCGACCCCGATCGCGGCGAGCTTGGGGGTCTCGTCGGAGGTCACCATGAGGGCACGGGTCCAGCGCTCGAGGGTCTCGAAGCCGACGACGTGCAGGTCGACGACGAGCCAGTGGCCGAGCACGGTGTAGAGGACGGTGAAGACCGCGAAGACCGCGAGGCTCTCCCACGGGCGTCGCGCGATGTCGGCCGGTCGGCGTCCGACCGCCTGCACCACGGGCGCGGAGGAGGTGCGGTCGGGACCGACCGGTGTCGCAGCCGGGAGGGTCACGTGGTCGGCACCTCGTCGAGGCCGTGCTCGGTCTTCTCCCAGAAGAAGGGGTTGGTGAAGAGCTGGAGGAAGCCCCGCCAGGCGGCGAGGCTCATGAGCGCCCAGTAGACCGGTGACAGCAGGGCGGCCCGGGTGAGCCCGAACTCGCCGCGTTGCAGGCTGCCGGCGACGTTGAGGTAGACGAAGACGAAGTTGCCGACCACGAGCATCAGGCTCGCGGTGTAGAACACCAGGCTGGGGTAGACCGCGTCGATGGCCGACCATTGGGTCAGCACGTAGGCGGTGGTGAGGGTCCAGAACAACGGGTTCATCAGCAGGACCAGGGTGGTGGCCATGGTCAGGTTGAAGGACACGAACCCGCGCACGCCGGTCTGGCGCAGCAGCTCGAGGGGGTGGCGCATGTGCACCAGCCAGGTCTGCAGGTAGCCCTTGTTCCAGCGTGAGCGCTGCCGGACCCAGGTGCCGACCCGCGAGCTGGCCTCCTCGAGCGTGGTGGAGTCGACCATCGCGGTGCGGTAGCCCTCCCGGTGCAGCCGGATGCCCAGGTCGGCGTCCTCGGTGACGTTGAACGGGTCCCAGCCGCCGAGCTCGCGCAGGACGTGGGTCTTGAAGTGGTTGGACGAGCCGCCCAGCGGGATCGGCGAGCCGGAGGCGCCCATGGCGGGGAGCACGAGCTCGAACTGCATGCTGTACTCGTTGGCGAACCACGAGGTCAGCAGGTTCTGGTCCTGGTTGTAGTAGTTGAGCTTGCTCTGGATGCACACCACGTCGTCGGTCGCGCGGTCGAAGGCGACCAGCGCCTTCTTGAGCTGGTCGGGGTCGGGGCGGTCCTCGGCGTCGTAGATGACGCAGTAGGTGCCCGTGGCCAGCTGCAGCCCGTAGTTGCAGGCCTTCGGCTTGGTCTTGGGCTGGCCGTCGGGCACCACGACGAGGTGGACGTGGGGCGGCAGGGAGAGCGCGCGGACCCGGTCGATGGTCTCGAGGTCGTCGGCCTCGCACAGCAGTTTGATGTCGAGGCGGGTGCGGGGGTAGTCGAGGGCGTCGAGGTCGCGCAGCAGCCGCGGCACGACGTCGGCCTCGTGGTAGAGCGGGACCAGGATCGTGTAGACCGGCAGGTGCCGCTCGTCGAGGGCCGCGACCTCCTCGTCGGTGACGTCGGTCTCGAGGCGGCCGCCCAGGGAGCGCAGCGTGAGCCGCACCCGGTAGACCGACACCAGGAGGTAGACGAGGCTGCCGACGCCGACGACGGCGGTCGCCGTGCCCGTCGGCCAGAGCGCGGCGCACACGACGCCCGCGGCGACGACCGCGAGGAGCACCGCCTTCTGGGCCGGCGTCACCACGACGTGGGCCGACAGGTCGGGAGAGGTCCGCCTGAGCAACCCCGTGGCCACGTCGGCGTAGTGGTGGCTGTGGATGCGCTGGACCAGCTGGTCGAGGTCGGTGCGGTTGGCCAACAGCTGGCGCCAGGGCTGGCCCAGGGCCTCGTCGACCGCCCGGGCGGCCTCGGGCGCCAGCGGTCGGGCGACGGCGACGAGCACCTCGCCCTCGTGCTCGGCGACCGGCAGGGCCTGCAGGGTGCGTGCGGTCCGCTCGGGCAACCGGCGGGCGACGTCGTAGTCGGGCTCGAAGTCGACGAGGCCGACGCGCTGCAGCTGGTGCATCTCGGAGAGCGCGGCCACCAGGACGTCCTCGGACAGGGACCCGTGGGAGACCAGGATGTCGCCGAGAGGGTCGCCGGTGCGGGAGTACTCGAGCATCGCGTGCTGCAGCTCGGCGGGGGTCACCAGGCCGCTGCGGGTGAGCATCTGCGTCATCTGCAGGCGCACGCGGCGGGCGTGGGGCGACTCGACCTCCGCCTCGACCGGGGGGTAGGCGCGGTCGACCAGGTCGAGGATCTCGCTCGCGGTGTGGCGGACCAGGACCACCGGTCGGTCCAGCCGCTCGGCGACGACGTGCTCGGTGATCGCGTCGTCGGCGTCGGTGGCCGCCACCAGGACGTGGCCCTGGTGGTGGGCGTAGGGCATCACCCGGAACGTGCGGCAGATGCCCTCGGGCAGGGCGTGCGCGAGATCGGTGTCGAGGTCGCCCGACAGTCGCGGCAACGAGCGGGTGGGGGTCGTGCTCACCGGACGCCCGACCCGAACCCGTGGCCCGGGGAGCCGGGCGGACGACCGGTGCCCCGACGGGCGGCGCGACCGGCGCGACCGGCGCGACCGGGACCGGACGCGGCGGCCGTCGTCCGGTCACGGCGCGGCCGCAGGACGAGGTAGCCGGCGAGGGCCACGGCGAACAGGACGAGGGGGGCGACCAGGAAGGCCAGGACCACCACGACGAAGACCAGGAGGGTCGCGAGGGCGCCCGCCGTCGCGGCGGCGGCCGACGCGCCCGCCGGGCGCGCCGAAGCCGTCTGGTCGGACATCGTGTGGAAACCCCCCTGATGGGACCGGGCCCGCCTGGGAGGGTGGCGGCGCGCGGTCTCGTCTCGGGCCCCAGTAAGCCATGGCCCCGGCACACGGTTCAACTAGCGTCCGGTAACAGGTTCTGTTGCCTTCACGTCACACGATCAGGCGTCAACAGGAGGCACACGACGTCGTGATCGGTCACGCTGCGTCACGCGGCTCGGACGGCCTCTAGGGTGCATGGGGTGAGCGAGACCGTCTTCACCTACGCAGCGCCCGCCCTCAAGTTCGGCTCCGGCGCCTCCGCCGAGATCGGGCACGACCTAGCCGCGCTCGGCGCGCGACGCGTGCTGCTGGTGACCGACCCGGGGGTGGCCGCGACCGGCCACCCGGCCCGGATCGCCGAGCAGATCGGCGCCCGGGGCGTCGCGGTGACGACGTACGACGCGGCTCGGGTCGAGCCGACCGACGAGTCGCTGCGCGACGCGATCGCCTTCGCCCGCGACGCCGGCCCCTTCGACGCGATCGTCGCGGTCGGCGGCGGGTCGGCGATCGACACCGCCAAGGCCGTCAACCTGCTGACCACCAACCCCGGCGAGCTGATGGACTACATCAACGCCCCCGTCGGCAAGGCGCTGGCGCCGACCCAGCCGCTGCTGCCGCTGGTCGCCTGCCCGACGACGACCGGCACGGGCAGCGAGAGCACCACGATCTGCGTGCTCGACGTGCTGTCGCTGCACGTCAAGACCGGCATCAGCCACCCCCGGCTGCGCCCGACGATGGCGGTGGTGGACCCGTCGCTGACGATCACCCAGCCCGCGATGGTCACCGCCGCGGCCGGCATGGACATCCTGTGCCACGCGCTCGAGAGCTACACCGCGCGCTGGTTCGGCGACTTCGACGCCAAGCAGCCCGAGCAGCGGGTGCCCTACTGCGGTGCCAACCCGATCGCCGACCTGTGGTCGGAGAAGGCGATGGCGCTGCTGGCCGGCTCGTTCCGCGCCGCGGTCGCCGACGGCTCCGACGTGACCGCGCGCGAGCAGATGTCGCTGGCCGCGACGTTCGCGGGGCTCGGGTTCGGCAACGCCGGGGTGCACGTGCCGCACGCCAACGCCTACCCGATCGCCGGGCGGGTGCGTGACTACCGGCCCGACGGCTACCCGCCCGAGGAGCCGATCGTGCCCCACGGCATGGCCGTCTCCCTGACGGCGCCCGAGGCCTTCCGCTTCACCTACGACGCCGCCCCCGAGCGGCACCTGGCCGCCGCCCGCCTGCTCGACCCGACGCTGCCGTCGTCGGCCACCGGACCCGACGTGCTGCCCGGGGTGATCTCGGCGTTGATGCGTGACATCGGCATCCCCAACGGCCTGGCCGAGGTCGGCTACGGCGACGGCGACGTCGACGCCCTGGTCGAGGGGGCCCTGCAGCAGCAGCGGTTGCTCGCCACCGCCCCCAAGACCGTCACCGGTGACGACCTGGCGCAGGTGTTCCGCGGCTCGCTCGAGCTCTGGTAGCCCGCCTGCGGCGTCACCGGCCGACGAGGAAGTCCACGCACGACCCGACGGTGCGCAGCGCGGGGTAGTCGGCCTCGTCGATGCGGTGGCCGGTGGTGGCGCTCAGGTGCTCGACGAACGACAGGAAGTCGAGCGAGTCCAGCTCGAGCTCGCGGCGGAACGCGACGTCGTCGTCGAGGTCCGCCGGGTCGGCGTCGGGCACGATGCGCAGGATCGCGTCGACGACGGCCTCTCGTGCGGCGTCGGTGCTCAGGTCGGTGCTCACAGGTCCTCCGGGTGCTGCAGGTGGTGGTCGACGGCGGTCAGGAAGCGCCCGCCGGTGAACCCGTCGGTGGCGCGGTGGTCGGCCGACAGCGTCAGGGTGGTGACCGGCCGGACGCCGATGAGCCCGTCGACCGCACGGACCTCGTCGACGACCCGACCGAAGCCCACCAGCGCGACCTGGGGCGGGTAGATCACGCCGAGCACGGCCTCGACGCCCTGCTCGCCGAGGTTGGTCACCGTGATCGTCGGCTCGCTCATCTCCCGTGCCCGCAGCCGTCCTGCCCGAGCGCGGGTCACGAGGTCGCGCATGCTCGCCATGAGGTCGGTCAGGGACATCCGGTCCGCCTCGTGCAGCGCGGGAGCGACCAGGCCACCACCGCGCAGCGACACCGCGACCCCGACGTGGACCCCGTCGCCGGGCCGGAAGCCGGCCTCCTCCCAGAACCCGTTGAGCTCGGGCACCTGCGCCGCCGCGAGCGCGGTGGCCTTGAGCAGCAGGGCCGCCGCGACCAGGCGTTCCGACACGGGGACGGCGGCGTTGTGCTCGCGCATCCACTGCGTGGCGGCGGCCAGGTCGACGGTGGTCGAGAGGTAGTAGTGCGGGATCTCCCGCTTGGCCCGTGCCATCCGGGTGGCGATGACGGTGCGCATCTCCTCCTGGCGACGCCGTGCGGGTGCGGGCCGCGCCTCGACGACGGGCTCGACGACGGGCTCGACGACGGGCTCGGCGACGGGCTCGGCGACGGGTCCGGCGACGGGTCCGGGTGCCGCGGCCCGGAGGTCGGCGGCCCGGACGGGTTCGCCGTCGCGGACCGGCACGGTGGCCAGGTCGACGCCGGAAGCCTGCGCCAGCCTGCGGGCGTACGGCGTCGCGCGGGTGCGCCCGGC
>CALRVO020000091.1:0-10377 GCA_943371595.1 Sphingomonas paucimobilis | reverse complement strand
AGCCGACGGTCCAGGCCCGGTCGATCCGAGCCAGGAGGATCGCCTCGAGGTCGGGCGGCTGCGGTCGATCACGCGGCGACCCGTCGGGATCACCGCAGGGCCACCCGGACCCGCTGCTGGGGCGTGGACGGGGTCGCTCACGTGCGGCGCGGCGGGCTCTGCTCTTGCGTCCCATCACGCCCGCCGGGTGGCGAGGTCGATGGTGTGGTCCATGGATCCTCCTGGGGTCGCGGAGCCATGACTGTGAGGTCAGGCAGCCGGGTCCCGCCACCGCGAGATCCTGGCCTGTGGATAGCCTCGGCACCGAGGTCGCGATCCGGCGCACGGTCAGGTCGAGCGGCACATGTCAGATGACCCTTCGGCATTCTGTCGGCACCGTGTGATCAGCTTTGGTGGTGACCGATGCCACCGCAGGCCCTCCTCCGACACGTCGCGGGCTGCACGAGCGCCTGGTCACGGCCGAGCTTCGACGTGCGATCGACCTCCTCGAGGGCGAAGGAACCGACCTCGCCGAGGTCATCGAGGTCGACGACAGCGAGCAGTTGGAGGTCTTGGCCCGGCACGTCTACGACGTCACGCTGGCGGCGTTGCGTCGTGAGCGCGACGCCGGCGACCGCCTGGCGTTGGTCAACTCGCTCGTCGCCTCGCTGGATGCGCCGTCCGTCGCCTTGGCCCCGTCGAGTCGGCTGATGCGTGTCGACCTCCGCGACAGCAGTGCGCCGACCTACGGCCGGGTGCGCCCCTCCACCCCCCTGTCCGACGCGGCGCTTCTGACCAACGCTCCGGGCGAGCCTGGTCTGGGGGCCGAGCTCCGCACCGAGATCGACACCTCAGACGAGGTCGACCTGTTGTGCGCCTTCGTGAAGTGGCACGGGCTGCGACTGCTCGAGCCCGAGCTGAGCCGCCTGACCGAGCGCGGGGTCCGACTTCGCGTCATCACGACGACCTACATGGGAGCGACCGAACGTCGTGCTCTCGATCGGTTGGTGCGCGAGTTCGGTGCCGAGGTGAAGGTTCACTACGACAACGCACGCACCCGCCTCCACGCCAAGGCGTGGCTGTTCCGGCGCCACACCCACTTCGACACCGCCTACGTGGGCTCGTCCAACCTGTCGCGGGCCGCTCTGCTCGACGGTGTCGAGTGGAACGTCCGCCTCTCGCGCGTGGGGACTCCCCATCTTCTCGACAAGTTCGCCAAGACCTTCGACACCTATTGGAGCGATCCGACCTTCGAGACCTACGACCCCGACATCGACGCCCGTCGACTCGACGACGCCCTCGCCGAGGCTGGCGGGTCGCGCGACGGCGGCCGCGTCACCATCTCGCTGTCGGGTCTCGAGGTCCGGCCCTACCCCTACCAACAGGACATGCTCGACGCCCTGACCGCCGAGCGTCGTGAGCACGAGCGCCACCGCAACCTCGTCGTCGCCGCCACCGGGACGGGCAAGACCGTGCTCGCCGCACTCGACTACCGCAACCTGTGCGACCAGTGGGGCGGAAGGCCGTCGATGCTGTTCGTGGCCCACCGTCGCGAGATCCTCGACCAGTCCCGCCGCACCTACCGCGAGGTGCTGGTCGACGCATCCTTCGGCGAGCTGTACGTCGGCGGCGAGCGCCCGCAGGAATGGCGCCACGTCTTCGCCAGCGTGCAGTCGCTGCAGAACGGGCTGGCCGATCTTGCGCCGAACGCGTTCGACATCGTGGTGATCGACGAGTTCCACCACGCGCAAGCCCCCACCTACCGGGCGCTGCTCGACCACCTCGAACCACGAGAGCTCCTCGGACTGACCGCCACCCCCGAGCGGGCCGACGGGCTCGACGTACGCGACTTCTTCGACGGCCGCATCGCCGCCGAGCTGCGACTGTGGGACGCCCTGGGCGCTGACCTGTTGTGCCCGTTCCACTACTTCGCCGTCGCCGACGGCACCGACCTACGCCAGATCGGCTGGAGCCGTGGTCGCTACGACGACCGCGAGCTCGACAACGTCTACACCGGCAACCAGAGCCGAGCGGCCATCGTGCTCCAACAATTGCGCGACAAGGTGCTCGACCCCGGGTCCATGCGCGCACTCGGCTTCTGCGTCAGCGTCGCTCACGCCGACTACATGGCGAAGGTCTTCACCGAGGCCGGCATTCCTGCTCGCTCCGTCAGCGGCTCCACCTCTCCCGCCGACCGTGCTGCGGCGATCCAGGACCTCAGGTCGCGCAGGGTCAACGCCCTCTTCGCCGCCGACCTCTTCAACGAGGGACTCGACATCCCCGAGGTCGACACGGTGCTGTTCCTGCGTCCCACCGAGAGCGCCACCGTCTTCTTGCAACAGCTGGGCCGCGGCCTCCGGCGGACCCGCGACAAGGCCGTACTGACGGTGCTCGACTTCATCGGTTTCCACCGCAAGGAGTTCCGCTTCGACCTCAAGCTGCGTGCGCTGACGGGCCAGACCCGGCGCGGCCTCGAGCGAGACATCGAGCGCGGCTTCCCGTTCCTGCCGGCCGGCTGCCAGATCATGATGGACAAGCAGGCGCAAGAGATCGTGCTGACCAATCTCCGCTCACAGGTCGGCAACCGCTGGAACCAGATCGTCGCCGAACTCCGCTCCTACGGCGACCTCGACCTTCGCCCCTTCCTCGAGGAGTCCGGGATCGAGCTCTCGGACATCTTGCGACGGGGGTCCTGGACCCGCCTTCGCCGCGAAGCAGGGCTGCCGTCGGCTGCGGCAACACCCGGCGAGGACAAGCTGCTCAAGCGGGTGCGGGCCTTCGCCCATGTCGACGACCGCCTCCGGGCGCAGGCCTACGACGCCCTGCTCGACGACCGCGCGCCGTCGTACGCCGAGCTGAGTCCTGCCGAGAAGCGCCTCGCCGAGATGCTCTTCTTCTCGATCTGGCCCGATGGTGGTGGTCACGAGTCCTACGACGCCGGACTCGTGGCTCTCCGGGCCGAACGGTCGACTCGAGCAGAGCTCCGCAGCGTTGTCGACCTGTCCTTCGAATCCGCACGCCACCAAGCACTCGAACTCACCGGGTCACTCGTCGACGTGCCCTTGCGGGTGCACGCCCGCTACCAACGCGAAGAGGTACTTGCGGCGCTCGGATACTGCTCACTGAGCCGTAAGCCGAACTCCTTTCGCGAAGGAGTGCTCTATGTGCCTGAGCGCAACATCGACGCCTTCTTCGTCACGCTGAAGAAGTCGGAGTCCGACTACTCCCCCACCACGATGTACCGCGACTACCCCATCAGCCCGGACCTGTTCCACTGGGAGTCGCAGTCCGTCACCTCACAGGCCTCGAAGACGGGCCAGCGCTATCTCACCGGTGCCAGCACGGTGCTGTTGTTCGTGCGCCAGGAGCAGAAGGACGAGTTCGGTACGTCGTCGTACCTGTTCGCCGGTCCGATGACCTATGTGTCCCACCAGGGCGAGCGGCCGATCGCTCTGACGTGGAAGCTCAATCACGCATTGCCCAGCGACTTCTACAACACCGCGAGTGTCGTGGCTCTGTGACGGGGCCACCCGCTAGCCACGGCATGACGAAGGCCCCGCACATGACGTGCGGGGCCTTCGCTCTGTCCGTCGTGACTAGCTGCAACCGCTGGTCGAGCCGCAGCCCTCACACACGTAGCACGAGCCGGCGGGGCGCATCTTGGTGCCGCAGGTCATGCACAGGGGCGAGTCGACGGCGGTGCCGGTGAGCTGCTCGAGGAGCTCGGCGGAGGTGTGGGCCTTGCCCGGCGTGACCTGGGCGGGGACCTCGCGCTGCTCCGCGCCGTGGGTGTCCTTGGTCTCGACCGTCTCGACCGTGGCCTCGACGGGCGTGGCCTTGAGCTCGACGCCGGACTCGATGAGCTCTGAGGCGTTGCCGGTCTCCTCGGCGGGCAGGTCGTAGGAGCCGGTCTCGAGGTGGCGCTGGCGCTCGCTGGCGGAGTAGATGCCGAGCATGGAGCGGGCGTCGAAGTCGAGGTAGTCGAGGGCCAGCCGGCGGAAGACGTAGTCCATGAGGGACTGGGCCATCCGCACGTCGGGGTCGTCGGTGAGGCCGGCCGGCTCGAAGCGCAGGTTGGTGAACTTCGAGACGTAGGTCTCGAGCGGCACGCCGTACTGCAGGCCGATGGAGACCGCGATCGAGAAGGCGTCCATCACGCCGGCCAGGGTGGAGCCCTGCTTGCCGAGCTTGAGGAAGACCTCGCCGAGCTCGCCGTCGTCGTGGGCACCCGAGGTCATGTAGCCCTCGGCGCCGCCGACGGTGAACGACGTGGTGCGCGAGGCCCGCGACTTGGGCAGGCGCTTGCGGGTCGGGGCGTAGACGACCTTCTCGATGACCTTGGTCTCGACCGCGGCGGACTCGTCGGACTTGTTGGAGTCCTCGCCCTTGTTGTCGCCCTTGCCGCCCGAGAGCGGCTGACCCACCTTGCAGTTGTCGCGGTAGACCGCGGTCGCCTTGAGGCCGAGCTTCCACGACTGCAGGTAGACGTCCTCGATCTCCTCGACCGTGGCGGTCTCGGGGAGGTTGACGGTCTTGGAGATCGCGCCGGACAGGACCGGCTGGCAGGCGGCCATCATCCGGACGTGGCCCATGGGCTTGAGCGAGCGGGCGCCCATGGCGGTGTCGAAGACCTCGTAGTGCTCCTGGCGCAGGCCGGGGGCGTCGATCACGTGGCCGTGCTCGGCGATGTAGGCGACGATCGCCTCGACCTGCTCGGGCTGGTAGCCCATCTTGCGCAGCGCGCGCGGGATGGTCTGGTTGACGATCTGCATGGAGCCGCCGCCGACGAGCTTCTTGAACTTGACCAGCGAGAAGTCAGGCTCGATGCCGGTGGTGTCGCAGTCCATCATGAAGCCGATGGTGCCGGTGGGCGCGAGCACCGAGGCCTGCGCGTTGCGGAAGCCGTTGGTCTTGCCGAGCTCGACGACGTCGGCCCAGGCCTGGGTCGCGAGCTTGTGGACCGCGGAGTCGGCGATCGCGAGGGTGCGGATCGTGTCGTTGGCCGCCTGGTGCTTGCGCATCACGCGCTGGTGGGCCTCGGCGTTGCGGGCGTAGCCGGCGTAGGGGCCGACGATCGAGGCGAGCTCGGCCGAGCGCTTGTAGGACTGGCCGGTCATCAGCGAGGTGATGGTCGCGGCCATCGCGCGCCCGCCGTCGGAGTCGTAGCCCAGGCCCATCGCCATCAGCAGCGCGCCGAGGTTGGCGTAGCCGATGCCGAGCTGGCGGTAGTCGCGAGTGGTCTGGCCGATCGGCTCGGTCGGGAAGTCGGCGAAGCAGATCGAGATGTCCATCGCGGTGATGATGAACTCGACGGCCTTGGCGAACAGCGGCGCGTCGAAGGTGTCGTCGTCCTTGAGGAACTTGAGGAGGTTGAGCGACGCGAGGTTGCACGAGGAGTTGTCGAGCGACATGTACTCGGAGCACGGGTTGGACGCGGTGATGCGGCCCGTCTCGGGGTTGGTGTGCCAGTCGTTGATCGTGTCGTCGTACTGCAGGCCCGGGTCGGCGCAGGCCCACGCGGCCTCGCTGATCTTGCGGAACAGGTCGCGGGCGTCGACGCGCTCGATCTCCTCGCCGTTCTTGCGACCGCGCAGGGCGAAGTCGGTGCCGTCCTCGACGGCGCGCATGAACTCGTCGGAGACGCGGACCGAGTTGTTGGCGTTCTGGTACTGCACGGAGGTGATGTCGGCGCCACCGAGGTCCATGTCGAAGCCCGCGTCGCGCAGGGCGCGGATCTTGTCCTCCTCCTTGGCCTTGGTCTCGACGAACTCGACGATGTCGGGGTGGTCGACGTCGAGGACGACCATCTTGGCCGCACGGCGCGTGGCGCCACCGGACTTGATGGTGCCGGCGGAGGCGTCGGCGCCGCGCATGAACGAGACCGGTCCGGACGCGGTGCCCCCGGAGGAGAGCAGCTCCTTGGAGGAGCGGATGCGCGAGAGGTTGAGACCGGCGCCGGAGCCGCCCTTGAAGATGAAGCCCTCCTCCTTGTACCAGTTGAGGATCGAGTCCATCGAGTCGTCGACCGAGAGGATGAAGCAGGCCGAGACCTGCTGGGGGCTCTGGGTGCCGACGTTGAACCAGACGGGGCTGTTGAAGGAGAAGTACTGGTTGACCAGGAGCCAGGTCAGCTCGTGCTCGAAGATCTCGGCGTCGCCGGGGGTCGCGAAGTAGCCGTGGTCGAGACCGGCCTTGGTGTAGGTCGTGACGATGCGGTCGATGAGCTGCTTGAGGCTGTTCTCGCGGGCCTCGGTGCCGACGGCGCCGCGGAAGTACTTCGTCGTCACGATGGTCGAGGCGTTGACCGACCAGGTCGAGGGGTACTCGACGCCGCGCTGCTCGAAGACGGTCTCGCCGGTCTTCCAGTTGGTCTGGACGACGTCGCGACGCTCCCAGGTGAGCTCGTCGTAGGGGTGCGTGCCCGCGGTGCTGAAGACACGCTCGAGGGTCAGGCCCTGGCCGGAGGCGGGCTGGCCGCCTGTGCTGGTGGCGGCGCTGACGGTCTCGGTCATGTGCTGGCTCCTTGAGGGTTCCGCGGCGGCGGGATGAGGTGTCGAGTGAAGTCTTGCGGGGACCACCGACAGTTCTCGACGGTCGGCGGGGTCCCGGTGGGGGGAGGAGGTGGTACGCCCGGCAGGCAGCTTCCCCACTACCTGCCGGGCGGTCTGTGGTCAGCCCGTGGGCTGAGCGAGCGGAGGCATCGCGTCGGCGTGCATCGACGCGATCTCCTTGATGAAGTCGTCGGCCGACTCGAAGGCACGGTAGACGCTGGCGAAGCGGAGGTAGGCGACCTCGTCGAGGGCACGCAGGGGGCCCAGGATGGCCATGCCGACCTCGTGGGCCGGGACCTCGGCCGCGCCGGTCAGGCGCAGGGCGTCCTCGACCTCCTGGCCGAGGCAGGCGAGCTGGGCGTCGGTGACCGGACGGCCCTTGCAGGCCTTGCGGACGCCGGCGACGGCCTTGTCGCGGGTGAACGGCTCGGAGGCACCCGAGCGCTTGAGCACGGTCAGCTGCATCAGCTCGACGGTCGTGAACCGCTTCTCGCACGACAGGCACGAACGACGCCGGCGGATCGACCCGCCGTCGTCGGCGACCCGGGAGTCGAGGACCTTCGTGTCGGTGCCGCGGCAGTAGGGGCAGTGCACGATGATCTCCTCTCCGGGTCGGGGTAACGGGGTCCGGGCGCGCCCGGGAGGACCCGTCGGGGCCTGTGGATAACACGGTGTGTCCTGGGGAGAACAACCGCCGAGCTGTGGGGCTTCCGCACCTGGCTGTGAACTAGATGTGGATAACTACATCGTTGTAACTACTAGATGTGGTGTGAACCGTACGCGTGCGACACCAGGTGCGCAACCCGTCGCGACACATTCCTTCACGCCGTCGACGCCCGACGACGAACCTGCAGGTCAGCGGCCTGACGGCTCGGTCTGGACCGGCGCGTCGGGGCCCGCGAGGGCGGCCAGCTCCCGCCACCACCCCACCCGGGTGGGTCGTCCGTCGTAGTCCTTGCGGCGGTTGGCACCGCTGACGCCGGGCAGCACGAAGACCTGCGCCGGCCCGAGGTACCAGTCGGCGGCTCCCAACCCGTGCGGGCGTCGTACACCGAGCGCGCGGGCGGCCTCGGCGGCGACGGTCTTGGAGGTGAAGGCCAGCCAGTCGGCCTGCCAGCGCTCGAGCTTGTCGACCAGCACGTCGACCTCGACCCAGCGCGGGTCCCAGTGCCCCACCAGGTCGGTCAGCCCCAGGCCGAGCCCGGCGACCAGGTGGTCCTCCTCGGGGCGCAGCTGGCGCGGCGAGAAGCCGGACTGGTGCAGCGACTCCCAGAAGCTGTTGCCCGGGGTCTCGTAGTAGTGGTCGCGCTCGCGGGTGCTCTCGGCCCCCGCGAGGCCACAGAAGACGACCCGAGGCCGGGGCGCGACGATGTCGGGCAGCACCTGCATGCCGCCAGCGTGCTCGGTCGGGGCCGTGGCGCGCGCCCCCCGCGCAGGTGGTGGGCGCCGCGCCGTAGGCGACGGCACCCCGCACTGGTGTCGTCGGCGACAATGGGCCCGTGGCACAGGGAAAGCGGGCCGGGGCACGGCCGAAGCGGCAGTTCCGCCCCGTCCTGCTCGGCCTGGCCCTCGGGGTGACCGCCTGCGTGGTGGCGTGGGGCTACCTGGTCTACGCCGCCATCGACTTCGGCACGACCGCCCGCGGTGGTGACGGCACGGCCTGGTGGTTCCTGGCGCTCGCGGCCGTCGGGGCGATGCTGTGCCTGTTCCTCGGGCTCATCCTCGTCGCGCGCATCGGCCGGGCCCTCGGACTCACCCGTCCTCCTGAGGCCGACGCCCCCAGCGCCGCCCCCCACGAGCCGGGCGGTCGCCGCGCGGCACGGTGAGGTCGCGCGGCGAGTTCTGCGATTTCGCACCACGTGAGGCCACTCGGTCCTACCCTGGGCGGCGATCCGCCGAGACCGAGGTAGGACCGTGGCCACCAAGCACGACGTCCGCGTGACGGAGGCGACCGCCTCCGCCACCCTCTTCCGCGCGGTCTGCGCGTGCAGCTGTGGCTGGTCGGGCGCCGCGGAGGCGACCCACGAGCCGGCCGCGCTGGCCGAGGCCGCCCGCGCACGCGTCGAGCACCTGCTCGAGGCCCACCCCGAACAGACCCCGTCGGCGTTCTTCCGCCCGCGGGCCCACGCGCGCTACCACCATCCCCGCTCGGTCAGCGTCGCGACGGCCCACGGGCGCCGTTGGTCGCGCCACGCCGCGTGCGCGTGCGGTTGGACCGAGACGGTGCGCGCCGGCTCACCCCGGGGTGCTGCGCGGGCCGCCCGCGCCCGCCACACCGCCCACGTCCAGCTTCAGACTGGCCGTACGCCGAACCGCGACTACCTGGTGCTGGTGGCGGTGGTGCTCGTGGTCGCCGCGATCTTCGTGGCGATGGCGGTCGCGGTGATCCAGGCCGCCGGCGGCGACCCGAGCAACCTGCTCGACCTCGGCGGCGGGCTCGGCTGAGGGTCGGACGTCGACCCCACGGTGGTTGAGGTGCGAGCGCAGCGAGCCTCGAAACCTCCGCAGCCAGGGACCGAGTCGACCCGTCGCTGCGGGGGTCTCGAGGCTCGTCGCCAGGGCTCCTCGCACCTCGACCACCGTGGACGCAGGCCGAAAAAGACTGAAGCTGCCGGGTGCGGGAGTCGTCTTCCCTCGACTCCGCACCCGACAGCCTTCAGGGGTTCGCCCGCCGGGGTCGAGGCGGCGGACGAAGCTGGGGGTCGACTCAGTCGACCGGGACCTCGAGGCGCTGGCCGGCGCCGAGGGCGACGGAGTCGAGCTCGTTGAGGTCGACGAGGTGGTCCATCATGTCGCGCACGTCGCGGCCCTCGGAGACGTCGGAGGCGATCGACCACAGGGTCTGGCCGGGGGCGACGACGACGGTCTCGGTGGACTCGGGCTCGCTGGTGGCCATCGAGCCGCCGGCGAAGACCAGGGCGAGGGCGACCAGGGCGAGGAACGCGAGCAGGAACACGACGAGGCGTCCGCGGCGGGTCAGCCGGTAGGCGGGAACGTCGGACAGTCGAGCCGTGGCGGTGATGGTGCTCATGGGTGCCTCCTGGGGAAGTGGTGCGCTCTCGAGCTGATGTCTAGTGGTGACCACCGACAGTCAGTCTCGTTCGAACACCTGAGCGACGATAGATCAGGTGTTCGAACGCGCGCAAGACCCCAGGCGAACAAATGTTCTAACGCTGCAGGCGCCGGCCACCCTGCCGCTCGAACACGCCCATGGCGGTCGACGCGAGCGACGGCGCGAGCGCCGAGGTCCGCATCGCGGCGCCGCGCCACGCGGGCACGGTCCGCAGCACCCGGCGCGACCCGACCAGCCCGAGCACGGCCTCGGCGATCTCCTCGACGGTGAGCAGCCGCCCGCCGGAGAGCACCAGCTTCTTGCCGGTCCCCTCCGACATCTCCTCGACCATCGCGGTGGCGACGCCGTCGGGCAGCACCGCGTGGACGTCGACCCCGTCGGGCGCCTCCATCGAGACCGACGTCGTGATCGAGACGACGGCGGCCTTCGTGGCGGCGTACACCGACAGGCCGGGCACCGGACCCAGGCCCGAGAGCGAGGCGACGTTGACCAACGACCCGGAGCCGGTCGGACCGAAGGCGGTCAGGGCGGCGCGCATCCCCCACAGCACGCCCAGGAAGTTGATCTCGACCAGCCCGCGGACCTGCTCGTCGGAGAGCGCGGCCAGGTCGCCGTCCCAGCCGACGCCGGCGTTGTTGACCCACACGGCCAGCGGCGCCCGCGCGGTGGCCGCCTCGGCGACGCGCTGGTGCGAGGCGGGGTCGCGCACGTCCTGGACCAGGCCCGTCGCGCCGATCTCGGCGGCGGTCGCCGCGACCGCGTCGGCGTCGAGGT
>CALRVO020000090.1:0-10480 GCA_943371595.1 Sphingomonas paucimobilis | reverse complement strand
GCCCAGTCGGTCGTCGTACGTGCCCTGCAGGCCCTGGCCGACGCGGGCGAGATCGACCCGGCGCTGGTCGGCAAGGCCGCCACCCAGTACCGCATCGACGACCCCACCGCCGTCGCCGGCGTCAAGCAGGAGGGCGCCGGCGCCTGAGGTGTCACGCCGGACAGCAAGCCGACGTACGACGCCAGCACACGTTGGTCGAGGAGGCCGCCCGCGGCCGACACGCCGGACAGCAAGCCGGCGTACGACGCCAGCACACGTTGGTCGAGGAGGCCGCCCGCGGCCGTCACGAGACCACCCCACCGCAACCGGTTCACCCGAGCCGACCACCAGCTGCGGTCGTGGGTGGTCTCGTGACAGCCGCCCGCCCCGGGCTCCGCGAGAAGTCGGCGTCGAGAAGGTATGTCGGTGCGGTCGGATGGTCTCGTGACGGTTGCTAACGCAACCTCCTCGACCGACGTGTGTCGTGACGGTTGCCAGCGCAACCTCCTCGACCGACGTGTCGTGACGGTTGCTGGCGCAACGTCCTCGACCGCCGTGGGGTGACGGTCGGGCGGACCCCGTCAGGCCGTGGTCGCCCGTACCCGCCCGATGGAGGTGACCCCGACCGGCGAGACCGGTCCGACCTGCCCGTTGCGCAGCAACGTGCGCCACTTGGCGCGGGAGTAGGTCGCGGGCTGGGTGGTGCGGATCCAGTCGTGGACGATCTTGGCGAACCGCTCGGGGTGGTCCTTGTGCGGGAAGTGGCCCGCGTTGGGGATCACCTCGACGCGCGCCTTGGGGGCCAGGGCGGCGGCGTTGCTGGCGTGCCGCACCGGGATGACGAGGTCGTCGCGTCCCCAGACGACGGCCATCGGCATCGCGTCGGTGAGGTAGGCGCGATCGGCCATCGTGACGATCTGCCCCTTCCAGTCGACGACGGCCTTCACGACGTGGCGGATGGCGGCGCGCGCGTGGGGGTCCTTGAACGAGTCGTAGATGTCGGCGACCTCGCCGAGGTCGCGCGTGGTCTTGAGCCCGGTGGTCGAGGCGGCCTTGAGGCCGGCGACGCCGACGTGGCGGACCCCGGGCAGCGTCAGCAGACCCATGACCTGGTGGAAGCCCGGCGTCGTGATCGCGCGGATGCCGGGACTGACCTCGGGGCCCAGACCGCCGGAGGCGACGAGCATCATGCGTTCGGTGCGCTCGGGGAACTGGTAGGCGAACTGCATCGCGACACCGCCCCCGAAGCTGTGGCCGACCACGGTCACCTTGTCGATGTTGAGCACCGTGAGCAGGTCGCGCATGCCGTTGGCGTAACCACCGACGCTGTAGTCGGCGCGGGGCTTGTCCGACAGCCCGTGCCCGAGCAGGTCGGGAGCGATCACGGTGTAGCGCTTGGCGAGCGAGTCGATGACCGGCTCCCACGTCGTGTGGTCGCAGCCCAGACCGTGCAGGAGCAGCAGGGCGGGGCCGCTGCCGACCTTGACGTAGGCGCGACGGTGACCGTGGATCGTGACGTACTGCACCTCGTGGCGCTCGACGCTCATTCCGGCCTCCTCGGACTACAGATCCAGAATTCAACCACGCGAGCGGCCCCCGTGGGCTCGTTCTGGGGGGTGTGCCCGCGACAGGTCGTCACACACACCGCCCCGGGCCGCGCCACCGCGCGGGGACTGGTCAGCCCGGGCCATGCAGAAGTGTCCGCACGGCCCGGCCCCGTCGTCCGGCACGGCGCGGGCAGCGGGGGTACTAGCCTCGGTCGGGTGTCCACCCGGCCCCCCTCGTCACGCGCGAGGGCCGCGACCGCCCTGGTCCGGGCGAGCGGGTCGCTCAGCACCTCCGCGATGGCGCGGATGGAGGACGAGAAGCCATGGTTCCGCGAGCTGAGTGCCGAGGAGCGCTCCTGGGTGGGTCAGATCGTCCAGGCCGGCATCCGGGCCTTCGTCGACTGGTACGGCGCACCCGAGGCCGAGTCGCGCGGCGACGCCTCGGAGTCGTTCGCCGTGGCCGCCTCGGTCTTCGGCGCGGCGCCACGCGCCCTGGCCGGCACCATCAGCCTGCAGCAGACCGTCGAGCTGGTCCGTCTGTCCATCGAGGTCGTCGAGCACGACGTCGACCGCATCGTCGAGGCCGCCGACATCCCCGAGCTGCGGGCCGCGATCCTGCGCTACGCCCGCGAGATCGCGTTCGCCACCGCCGAGGTCTACGCCCGTGCCGCCGAGATGCGTGGGGCGTGGGACGCCCGCCTGGAGGCCCTGGTGGTCGACGCGGTGCTGCGCGCCGAGGGTGACGAGACCATGTTGTCGCGCGCCTCCGCGCTGGGCTGGTCGGCCCGCGGCGACGTCACGGTGCTGCTCGGCAACCTGCCGGAGCGGCGTACCGACGACGACCTCTTCGACGCCGTACGCCGAGCCGCGCGAGACACGGGCCTCGATGCGTTGTGCGCCGCGCAGGGCGACCGGCTGGTCGTGCTGCTCGGGGGCGTCGACGACCCGCGCGTCGCCGGCGCCGCCCTCGCCGAGCTCTGCGGCGCCGGGCCGGTGGTGGTCGGTCCGGTGACCGACGACCTCCAGCACGCCCACGTCTCGGCCCGCGCCGCGCTCGCTGCCCACCGGGCCGCGGCCGGCTGGCCCGACGCCCCCCGGCCGGTGCTCAGCAACGAGCTGCTGCCCGAACGCGCCCTGGCCGGCGACGGGCACGCGCGGCGCCACCTCGTGGAGGAGGTCTTCCTGCCCCTGGCCGGGGCCCGCGGCGGGCTGGCCGACTCGTTGACCACCTACCTCGCCCACCGCGGGTCGGTCGAGGGCACCGCCCGTGCGCTCTACGTCCACCCCAACACGGTGCGCTACCGGATGCGGCAGGTCGCCGACCTCACCGGCTTCTCCCCCAGCCACCCTCGCGACGCCCTGACCCTGCAGGTCGCCCTGATCCTCGGACGGCAGTCCGGGCGGACACCCACCCCGGCATCGCCCGACTCGTGACGAAACTGTAGGAACCCGACAAAGTTCGACCCGTGAGTTTCGTGCGTGCCTGATGCGCGTCCGGAGTCACGCTGCGGGCAGAGTGAGTCACGTGCTCGTGATCGTTGCCCCCGGACAAGGCGCCCAGACGCCTGGTTTCCTCGCGCCGTGGCTCGAGGACGCCGTCTTCGCGTCCCGGCTGCACTGGCTCTCCACCGTCGCGGGGATCGACCTGGCCCACCACGGCACCGTGTCCGATGCCGACACCATCCGCGACACCCGGATCGCCCAGCCCCTGCTGGTCGGCACCGCCCTGGTCACCACCCTCGAGCTCTTCCCGCACCCGACCGACGGCTTCAGCCAGGTCGGTGCGGTGGCGGGGCACAGCGTCGGTGAGCTGGCCGCCGCGGTCGGCGCCCGCGCGATCAGCGCCGAGCAGGCGATGGTGCTGGTCCGTGAGCGCGGCAACGCGATGGCCGAGGCCGCCGCCGCCACGCCGACCGGCATGACCGCGATCCTCGGGGGTGACCGCGACGAGGTGCTGGCCGCCCTCGAGCGTCACGGGCTCACCGCCGCCAACGACAACGGCCCGGGCCAGGTCGTGGCCGCCGGCACCCTCGAGCAGCTCGAGGCCCTCAAGGCCGACCCGCCGGCCAAGGCCCGGCTGATGCCGCTGCCCGTGGCCGGCGCGTTCCACACCCACCACATGGCCCCGGCGGTCGACCACGTCGCCCGGCTGGCGAGGTCGGTCTCGACCCACGACCCCCGGATCCCGCTGATCTCCAACCGTGACGGCCAGGTCATCCACGACGGCCGCGAGGTGCTCAAGCGCCTCGTCGGCCAGATCGCCAGCCCCGTCCGCTGGGACCTGTGCCTCGACACGATGTCCGACCTCGGGGTCACAGGGATCCTCGAGATGCCGCCCGCCGGCACCCTCACCGGCATCGCCAAGCGCGCGCTCAAGGGGGTCGAGACCTTCGCCCTCAAGACGCCCGACCAGCTCGACGACGCCCGCGCCTTCTGCGTCAAGCACGGCGAGGGCTCGTTGATCGACGTCACCCCCACGTGGCGGATGGTGGTGTCGCCCGCCAAGGGCACCTTCGACATCGACGGCGAGGCCGCCGGCGCCGACCTCCTGCGTGCCGGCACCGAGATCGGCGTCGTCAACAGCCTGCGCGACCGCATCCCGGTGACCGCGCCCCACGGCGGTCAGGTCGTCGAGTGGCTCGTCGAGGACGGCGACCCCGTCGCACCCGGACAGCCCCTGCTGCGCCTGCACCCCGAGGGGTCCGAGTGAGCGGCCTGCCGCTCGCGAGCGCGACCGGTGCGGCCCACGCCCGGCTGCTCGGCGTCGGCGCCTACCGCCCGGTCCGCGTGGTGCCCAACGACGAGCTCGTCGCGGCCATCGACAGCAGCGACGAGTGGATCCAGCAGCGCTCGGGCATCAAGACGCGCCGCTTCGCCGGTCCCGACGAGTCGGTGCAGATGATGAGCGTCGCCGCGGCTCGCGAGGCGCTCGCCCACGCCGGCATCGAGGCCGGCCAGGTCGACGGCGTCATCGTGGCGACCGTCAGCCACATGATGCAGACACCGGCCATCGCCCCGGCCATCGCCCACGAGCTCGGCTGCGGGCAGCCCGTCGCCTTCGACATCTCCGCCGCCTGCGCCGGCTTCTGCCACGGCGTCGGCCTGGCCGCCGACATGGTGCGCGGCGGCAGCGCGCGCCACGTTCTGGTGATCGGCGTCGAGCGCCTCACCGACATCCTCGACTACTCCGACCGCGGCACCGCGTTCATCTTCGCCGACGGCGCGGGCGCCGTGGTCGTGGGTCCCAGCGACACCCCCGGTGTCGGGCCGGTCGTGTGGGGTTCCGACGGCGAGCAGTTCGACTACATCCGCCAGACCGTCGACTGGCGCGACGTGATGACCTCCGACTCCCCCGTCATGCCGGCGCTGACCATGCAGGGCAGCGCCGTCTTCCGGTGGGCGTCGTTCGCGATGGCCAAGGTCGGGCTCGAGGCGATCGACCGCGCCGGCATCACCGTCGACGACCTCGACTGCTTCGTCCCCCACCAGGCCAACATGCGCATCACCGACGCGATGGCCCGGTCCATGAAGCTCCCGGCCACCGTCAAGATCGCCCGTGACGTAGCCGACCAGGGCAACACCTCGGCCGCGTCGGTCCCGCTGGCCCTGCACCGCATGGTCGCCGAGGGCGAGGCCCGCTCCGGCGACCTCGCCCTGCTGATCGCCTTCGGCGCCGGGCTGGCCTTCGCCGCCCAGGTCGTCGTCGTCCCCTGACCGCTCCACCCCTGACCGCTCCACCCAACCCAACCGCAGGAGAACACCACCATGGCTACGACCGAAGAGATCCGCGCCGACCTCGCCGAGATCGTCAACGAGGTCGCGGGCATCGAGCCCGACGACGTCCAGCTCGACAAGTCCTTCGTCGACGACCTCGACGTCGACTCGCTGTCGATGGTCGAGGTCGTCGTGGCGGCCGAGGAGAAGTTCGGCGTCACGATCCCCGACGACGAGGTCAAGAACCTCAAGACCGTCGGGGACGCCGTCGCCTTCATCGAGCGCGCCACCGCCTGATGGGCCGCACGCGCGTCGTCGTCACCGGCCTCGGCACGACCAGTCCTCTCGGTGGCGACGTCCCCAGCACCTGGGAGGGCATGCTCGCCGGGCGCTCCGGCGTACGCCGCCTCGAGCACGACTGGGTCGAGGACCTGGCGGTGAAGATCGGCGCGCCGGTCGCGGTCGACCCGAGCGAGGTCCTCGAGCGGGTCAAGGCCCGCCGCATGGACCGCAGCACCCAGCTCGCGATGGTCGCCGCGACCGAGGCCTGGCACGACTCCGGCCTCGACGCCGCGCAGGAGGCCGGCGACCTCGACGGCGATCGCGTGGGGGTCGCGATGGCCACCGGCATCGGTGGGGTCACCACCCTGCTGGCCAACTACGACACGATGAAGGAGAAGGGTCCGCGCCGGGTCTCCCCGCTCGCGGTCCCGATGCTGATGGCCAACGGCCCGGCCGCCAACATCAGCCTGCTCATCGGTGCGCGCGCGGCCGTCAACACCCCGGTCTCGGCGTGCGCGTCCGGCAACGAGGCCATCGCGCTCGCGATCGACCAGATCCGGCTGGGTCGCGCCGACGTCGTCGTCGCGGGCGGCTGCGAGGCCGCGATCCACCCGCTCCCCATGGCCGCGTTCGCCAACATGATGGCGCTGTCCAAGACCGCCAGCTCCGACGGTGGCGACCCCACCACGGTCAGCCGGCCGTGGGACACCGGGCGCGACGGGTTCGTGCTCGGCGAGGGCGCCGGGGTGCTGGTCCTGGAGTCGGAGGAGCACGCCCGCGCGCGTGGTGCGCGCATCTACGCCGAGGTCCTCGGCGCGGGCATCACCGCCGACTCCCACGACATCGCCCAGCCCGACCCGGCCGGTCGGGGCGGCTCTCGTGCGATCAAGCGCGCGCTGCTGGAGTCCGACGTCGACCCCTCGGTCATCAAGCACGTCAACGCCCACGCGACCTCGACGCCCCAGGGCGACATCGCCGAGGGCCTGATGCTCCACGCCACCCTGGGCGCCCACGTCGACGAGGTCGTGGTCACCAGCACCAAGTCGATGACCGGTCACCTCCTGGGCGGTGCGGGCGCTCTCGAGGCCGTGGCCACCGTGCTCGCGATCCAGCACCGGGTCTCGCCACCGACCATCAACCTCGACGACCTCGACCCCCAGGTGCAGCTCGACATCGCCACCACGGCGCGCGACCTCCCGCAGGGCGACATCGCCGCGCTCAACAACTCGTTCGGTTTCGGCGGCGCCAACGTCGCCGTCGTCTTCGCCTCGCACTAGCTCGCTAGGAGCACCCCCATGACGGTCCAGGCCCCCCAGAAGCCCGCCAAGCTGCCGCGTTCCGAGGACCCCCGCAACCCGGTGACCCGGCTGACGGCGCTCCTCGACGAGGGCACGCTCGAGCTGATCACCGCCGACGACGACAGCGGCATGCTCGCCGCGGTCGGCACCGTCAACGGCACCCGCGTGGTCACGTTCTGCTCCGACGCGACCGTGATGGGCGGCGCCATGGGCGACGTCGGCTGCCGGGTCGTCGTCGAGGCCTACCACCGGGCGATGACCGACCAGGTCCCGATCATCGGGCTCTGGCACTCCGGCGGTGCCCGTCTGGCCGAGGGCGTGCTCTCGCTGCACGCCGTCGGACGGATCTTCCAGGTCATGACCCAGGCCTCGGGCAAGATCCCGCAGGTCTCGGTCGTGCTCGGTCCGGCGGCCGGCGGCGCCGCCTACGGGCCCGCGCTGACCGACTGCGTGATCCTGGGCCCCGAGGGCCGCATCTTCGTCACCGGCCCCGACGTCGTCCGCTCGGTCACCGGCGAGGCGGTCGACATGCTGCGCCTGGGTGGGCCCGAGCCCCACGGACGACGCTCCGGGGTCGTGCACATCCTCACCGAGTCCGAGCAGGAGGCGCTCGAGCGCGCCCGCACCGTGGCCTCGCTCCTGGGCTCCCAAGGCAGCCTGGTCGTCGACGACGTCACCGACCGCGACCTCGAGGACGCCCTGCCGGCGTCGAAGAAGCGGGCCTACGACGTGCACCCGCTCATCGAGCAGGTCCTCGACGAGGGCACCGCCCAGGAGCTGCACGCCCGGTGGGCCCCCAACATCGTCACCACCCTGGGCCGCCTCGGCGGCCGCACGGTCGGCGTCGTCGCCAACAACCCGCTGCGTCTCGGCGGCTGCCTCGACTCGCTCTCGGCCGAGAAGGCGTCGCGCTTCGTGCGCATGTGCGACGCGTTCGGCGTGCCCCTCGTCGTCGTGGTCGACGTCCCCGGCTACCTGCCCGGGGTCGGCCAGGAGTGGGACGGCGTCGTACGCCGCGGCGCCAAGCTGCTGCACGCCTTCGGCGAGTGCGTCGTGCCCCGGGTCACCCTGGTGACGCGCAAGACCTACGGCGGTGCCTACATCGCGATGAACTCCCGCTCGCTGGGAGCCACCAAGGTCTTCGCCTGGCCCGGTGCCGAGGTCGCGGTGATGGGCGCGGTGGCGGCCGTCCGGGTCCTGCACCGACGCCGCCTCGCCGAGGTGTCACCCGACATCCGTCACCAGGTCGAGACCGAGCTCGCCGCCGAGCACGAGCGGCTCGCCGGTGGCGTCGAGCGCGCGGTCGAGATCGGGGTCGTCGACGAGGTGGTCTCCCCCTCGCTCACCCGCTCGGCGATCGCCCGTGCCATCGACGAGGCCGTGCAGCGCGACGGCGTCCGCCGGGGCGCCCACGGCAACATCCCGCTGTGAGCGGCGCTCCCGTCCCGGGCGTGGTCGCGTAACCCGGACGGCGTCACGACGTTGATAGTTTGACGAACGTCACACTGTCCACGGGAGGACACCCATGGTGCGCCGCACGATCTCCACCGCCGCTGTCTCGCTCCTGCTCGCCCTCGGTCTGACCACGGCGACGCCGGCCGTCACCACCGCCACCGCCGCGCCGGCCTACGACAACAGCATCGGCTACGTGAAGGTGCCCAACCAGGTCCGCAAGGGCAAGTGCGCGTCGTACCGCCTCAACTGGAAGTTCAACCCCCCGACCGACGCGTGGACCGTCGTCGCACGCATCCGCACCCCGCGACACTTCAGCATCGCCAGCCAGTTCTGGGACGCCAACTCCCCCAACAAGCTCGGGCAGACGCAGGGACAGCTGCGCCTGCGGCTGTGCGGGTCGAGCGTCAAGCCCGGTCGCTACCAGGTCGACATGCAGATGATCTACGACGAGGGCCGCGAGCAGACCACCGTCAACCGGGAGCCGACCTACTTCCGGCTGCTGCGACGCCGCTAGCCGCGACGCCGCCGGCCACCCGGCGTCCTCAGACGACCTGGTGCAGCCAGCGCACCGGGGCACCCTCACCGGCGTGCCGGAAGGTCTCGAGCTCGTCGTCCCACGGCTTGCCGAGGAGCTTGTCGATCTCGGACTCCAGGGTGGTGTCGCCCAGGGCGGTCTTGACCACGGCCGCCTTGAGCCGGTCCTCGGGGATCATGATGTCGCCGTGCATGCCGATCACGGCGTGGAAGACGCCCAGGTCGGGGGTGAAGGAGTACCGCGCGCCCTCGGTCGTCGCCGTCGGCTCCTCGGTCACCTCGAAGCGCAGGTGGTTCCAGCCGCGCAGCGCCGAGGCGATCGCGGCGGCCGAGCCGGCCACGCCGCTCCAGGACAGCTCGGCGCGGTAGGTGCCCGACTGAGCCGGCTGCGGGGTCCACGTCGGGTTGGCGGGGACGCCGAGCACGCCGCCGACGGCCCATTCGATGTGCGGGCACAGCGCCGAGGGCGCTGAGTGCACGAAAAGGACGCCGCGGCTGGTGGTGCGGTCAGCAGTGCGAACGGTCACGACATCTCCTTCATCTTCGGCGCGAGCTACGCCTTCCCCAGCGGGCTCGGATCACGATGACGGGTCAGTAGTGACGATCATGGTGTGACAGGTGTGGAGTTAGACCTTCATTGTGACGTATGGGGCGCCACAGCACCAGTGGAACGGTCAGATCCCAGGGCCATGACGGTCGAGATCACCTCCTCGGCGATCCCCAGGCCACCGAGGTGGCTCTCGCCCGCGATGACGCTCAGCGTGGCATGGGGCAGCCGGGCGACGACGTGCTCACCGTGGGCCAACGGGATGATGTGGTCGGCGTCGCCGTGCCACCACCGCACCGGCACCGACACGTCGGCGGCCCGGAAGCCCCAATCGCGGGTGAACAGCACGAGGTCGCTGAGCGGGGCGAGCGTCTGGAAGCGAGCCCCGTTGAGCAGGTCGTCGAGGAACATCGCCTTGAACTCGGGGCGCGCGAGCAGGTTCTTGTCGCCCGTGGGCTGCACCGCGGCGTACAGGTCGAGACCGGCGCCGGCCAACGGCCGCACCAGCCGGATGGCGTTGGTGAGGGCGATCCCGAGCGGGACACGGGTCGCGCGCAGCGCCGGTGCCAGCCGGACGGCCAGCTGGATGATGCCACCCGCAGCGGCGTCGGGACCGACCGTCGGCGCGACCCCGCCGAGGACCCCGACCCCGAGGACCCGGTCCGGTAGGCCGGCGCCCGCAGCGAGGGCGTAGGGGCCGCCTCCGGACAGCCCGACGATGCGGGCCGTGTCGATGCCGAGCGCGTCGAGCAGCAGCGACAGGTCGCGGGTCCAGTCCAGGACGTCGGGATAGAGGTAAGGCGTCGAGGACCCGATGCCGGGACGGTCGATACCGATGATCCGCAACCCGTGGGCCAGCGCATGAGCGCGCGCCTCGAGCGGGATCTGCCGGCGCGCACCCGGGGTCCCGTGCATCCACACCAGCGCGTCACCGCGCGGTGACCCGTACTCGGCGAAGCTCAGACGCCGATCACCTCGCACCGCGACCGTCCCTTCGAGGGCCGGTCGCTTCAGATCAGTCATGCGCCGGATCCTCCCACGAGCCGGACGGGCGCGGATGCCGATACATTGGTCCGGTGTCGAGCGTCGGTGTCCTCGAGATGCGCGGTCGGCCACGACTGCTC
>CALRVO020000089.1:0-10535 GCA_943371595.1 Sphingomonas paucimobilis | reverse complement strand
TGGGCCGTCGTACGCGACCGGGACGGGTCCGGTGCGCCGCGACGTCCGCGCGTGATGGTGGCCTGAGCCCGCGCCGCGGAAGGGGCCGGTCAGACCAGGTCGACGGTGCGGGCGGAGTGGGCGCTCATCGCGGCCTCGATGTCGGCGAGCACCTCGGTGGGGATCGCGGTGTCGACCGAGAGCGCGACCAGCGCCTCGCCGCCCTTGGCGTTGCGCGAGACCTGCATGCCGGCGATGTTGACCCCGGCGTCGCCGAGGATGCGCCCGACGGTGCCGACCATGCCGGGCCGGTCGTGATAGGCGAAGAACGCGAGGTGCTCGGTGGGCTCGAGGTCGATGTCGTAGCCGTTGACCTCGACCAGGCGCTCGCGCTGGCTGATGCCGATCAGCGTGCCGCTGACCGAGACCTGCGAGCCGTCGGCGAGGGTGCCGCGGATGGTGATCAGGTTGCGGTGGTCGGGGCTCTCGGTCTCGGTCACCAGGCGTACGGCGGTGCCGCGCTCGGCGGCCAGGAGCGGGGCGTTGACGTAGGACACGGCGTCCTCGATGACGTCGGTGAACACGCCCTTGAGGGCGGCGAGCTCGAGCACCTTGACGTCGTTCTCGGTGATCTCGCCGCGCACCTCGACGTCGATCTGCTGGGCGACCTCGCCGGCGACCCCGGTGAAGATGCGGCCGAGCTTCTCGGTGAGCGGGATGCCGGGGCGCACCTCCTCGGCGATGACGCCGCCCTGCACGTTGACCGCGTCGGGGACGAGCTCACCGGCGAGCGCGAGGACGACGGAGCGCGCGACCGAGAGACCGGCCTTCTCCTGCGCCTCCTCGGTCGAGGCCCCCAGGTGGGGGGTGGCCACGACGTTGTCGAGGGCGAGGAGCGGGCTGTCGGTGCACGGCTCGGTGGCGAAGACGTCGAGCCCGGCCGCCGCGATCTGTCCGCCGACGAGGGCGTCGTGGAGCGCGGCCTCGTCGACGATCCCGCCGCGGGCGGCGTTGACGAGCACGAGCCCGGGCTTGGCGGCGGCGAGCTGCTCGGCGCCGATGAGCCCGATCGTCTCGGGGGTCTTGGGCAGGTGGACGCTCATGAAGTCGGACTCGGCCAGCAGGGTGTCGAGGTCGACCAGGCGTACGCCGACCTGCGCGGCCCGGCCGGCCTGGACGTAGGGGTCGTAGGCGATGACGTTCATCCCGAACGCCGCGAGCCGCTGGGCGACCAGCACGCCGATGCGGCCCAGGCCGACGACGCCGACGGTCTTCTCGTAGAGCTCGATGCCGGTGAAGCGGGCGCGCTGCCACTCCCCGCCCCGCAGCGCGGCGTGGGCCGGTGAGACGTGCCGGGCGGCCGCGAGCATCAGCGCGACGGCGAGCTCGGCGGCCGAGACGATGTTGGAGGTCGGCGCGTTGACGACCATGACCCCGGCCATCGTGGCGGCCCGCACGTCGATGTTGTCGAGCCCGACCCCGGCGCGGGCGACGACCCGCAGCCGCGGCGCCGCGGCCAGCGCCTCGGCGTCGACCTTGGTGGCCGAGCGCACCAGGACCGCGTCGGCGTCGGCGATCGCGGCGAGCAGCGCCGTACGGTCGGTGCCGTCGCAGTGTCGGACCTCGAAGTCGGGACCGAGCGCCTCGACGGTGGCGGGGCTCAGCTCCTCGGCGATGAGCACGACGGCGCGGCCGGGGCGTGGGGTCACAGCGTTCCTTGACGTCCGGGGACAGGCGAACCGGGTGCACGACGCTGTGCCTCCGTCACGACGCCGTCACGCTACACGGGCCAGGCCTGCGTCGAGCGGTGGTCCACGCCCGCGTGCAGGACCGCGCGATCGCTCGATCCTGCACGCCGGAGGGCCCATTCCCCGTGCAGGACCGCGCGATCGCTCGATCCTGCACGTAATCCGGTGGCCCACGCCGGTCGTCGCGCCTACCGTGGAGCCTGTCCTGCCCCCGACGAACGGCACGCGTCTTGAAGCTCTGAGGTCCGCCGCCCACGACCTCCACCCAAGTCCCTTGGGAGCTTCCGCATGCCCGCACCCACCCCTGTCCTGAGCCTGTCCGGCGTCACGTTCGCCTGGCCCGACGGCACGCCCGTCGTCACCGGTCTCGACCTCCTCGTCCCGCGCGGACGCTCCGCACTGGTCGGCGTCAACGGCGCCGGCAAGTCCACCGTGCTGCGCCTGGTCGCCGGCGAGCTCGTGCCGGCGTCCGGCCACGTCGGCGTCAGCGGCCGTGTCGGCTACCTGCCGCAGGACCTGACGCTCGACGCCGAGCGCACCGTCGTCGACTTCCTCGGCATCGCCGCCGCGCTCGAGGCGCTGGCCGCGATCGAGGCGGGCTCGGTCGACCCGGCCGACTACGACGCGGTCGGCGACGGCGGCTGGGACGTCGCGGAGCGCGCCGTCGCGTCGCTGTCCCGGCTCGGTCTGCCGCCCGACGTCCTGCAGCGTCGCCTGGGTGAGCTCTCGGGCGGCGAGGTCGTCCAGCTCGGGCTGGCCCGCCTCGTGCTCGACCCGCCCGACGTGCTGCTGCTCGACGAGCCCACCAACAACCTCGACGCCGACGCCCGGGCCCGGCTCGTCGACCTGGTGTCGTCGTGGACGGGCTCGCTGCTCCTGGTCAGCCACGACCGCGAGCTGCTCGAGCACGTCGACCGCATCGGCGACCTGCGCGACGGGTCGGTCCGCTGGTACGGCGGCGGCTTCACGTCGTACGCCGCGCAGGTGGCCGCCGAGCAGGAGGCGGCCGCGCAGGCGGTGACGGCGGCCCGCTCCGACCTGCGGCGCCAGCGCGCCGACCGGCAGGAGGCCGAGCGGCTGCTCGCGCAGCGCAAGCGCCAGGGCGCCCGCAACGCCGCCACCAGCAACATGCCCAAGGGCGCGCAGGACTTCTGGAAGAACCGCTCCGAGAAGCACGCCGCGTCCTACCGCCGGGTCCACGACGACCGGCTCGAGTCGGCCCGCGACCGGCTCAGCGAGGCCGAGTCGCGGCTGCGCGAGGACCGCGAGATCCGGGTCGACCTGCCGGCGACCGAGGTGCCGCGCGGCCGCGTCGTCCTGACGACCCGCGACCTCGTGCTCCGCACCGGCGACGCCGTGGACCTCGACGTCAGCGGTCCCGACCGGATCGCCGTCGTCGGACCCAACGGCGCCGGCAAGTCGACCCTGCTGCACACCGTCGCCGGGTCGCTTGCCCCGGCCGCGGGCGAGGCGGCCACCCGGGTGCCGGTGGGGCTGCTCCCCCAGCGGCTCGGCGGGCCCGACGGGCTCGACGACGCGCTGAGCGTCTACGACAACGTCCAGGCGGCCGCGCCGGGCGTCGACCGCACCGAGGTGCGCGCCGCCCTCGCCCGCTTCCTGTTCCGTGGCGAGCGGGCCGACCGGCCGGCCGGCACCCTCTCGGGCGGCGAGCGGTTCCGTGCGTCGTTGGCGCGGGTGCTCCTGGCCGACCCGGCCCCCCAGCTGCTGCTGCTCGACGAGCCGACCAACAACCTCGACCTGGCGTCGTACGACGCGCTGGTCTCGGCGCTGGGTGGCTACCGCGGGGCGCTCGTGGTGGTCAGCCACGACCCCGCGTTCCTCGAGGAAGTGGGGATCGACACCGTGGTGACCCGTGGGGTGGTTGGGTGGGCACGTGCGAGCGACGATCAGGACCGGTGAGGTCACGCTGCAGGTGCGGGCCGTGCGCCTCACCGACCAGCGGGTGGTCGCCGCGGTCCCTCCCCAGCTCGAGGACCTGCTCGCCGACCGCGAGTCCCTCCCGGTCACCGTCGTGCTCGAGGAGCGCCCCGACCGTCGCGACGAGCTCGAGGCCACCGCCACCATCGTCCGCTCCGGCCGCACGTGGACCGAGGCACGCGGCCGGTTGCGCGAGGAGCGCGGGTGGGCGCGCCGCTTCGCCCGCTCCCCCGCCGAGGTCGTCGTGCTGACCCCGACGACCCGGACCTAGCCGCGACCTAGCCCGCGACCTAGCCGCGCGGGTCGATCCGGGCCAGCGCCGCCTTGGCCCGGTCGCGCAGCTTGGTGCGCTCCTCGGCCGCGCCGAGGTCCTGGCCGAGCCACACCATGCGCTCGACGCGCCGGTGCAGCTCGAAGCTCTGGAACGGCTTGGTGATGTAGTCGTCAGCGCCCGCGGCCAGGCCGCGGTCGATGTCCTCGTAGCGCGAGTTGGCCGACACCAGCAGGATCGGCAGACCGCGGCGCTCGGGGTCGGCGCGCACCCGCGCGACGACCTCGGGGCCCTCGAGCCCCGGCATCGTGACGTCGAGCAGCGCCACGTCGACGCCGCCGTGCAGGCACACCTCGAGCGCGTCGGTGCCGTTGCTCGCCTCGGTCACGGTGTGGCCCTGCAGCTCGAGCGCGATCTGCAGCACCAGCCGCATGTCGTCGTCGTCGTCGGCCACCAGGATCGATGCCATTGCTCTCCCTCTTCCCCGGTCCGCGAGGACCCCCCTGGTCCAGGATCGCACCCCGGGTGGCCGTTGTCCCGTGAAACCCCGCTCACCCGGAAGTCTCCGCGGCCTTCCGCACTCTCAGCGGCAAGACGTCAGCCGAGGAGCCCCTGGCCGACGTACTCGCCCTCGCCGGCGCCGGGTGGTACGGCGAACAGCGCCGACCCGGTGACCTTGAGGTACTCCATGAGCGCGTCGGAGGCGGCCATCGCGTTCTGGACCGGGATGAAGTGGGTGTCGGGGTCGCGCACGTAGGCGAGGAAGAACAGCCCCGCGTCGAGCGCCCCGAGGGGTGTGCTGCCGTCGACGAAGTTGTAGCCCCGGCGCAGCATCTGTGCGCCGCCGTGGCGCGAGGGATGGACGACGCGCACGTGGGCGTCGTCCGGGATCGTCGGCGCGAGACCCGTGACGGCCTCGAAGTCGGGCTCGTCCAGCTCGGTCTCACCGCCCAGGGGCGCCCCCACGCCCTTGGTGCGCCCGACGAAGGCCTCCTGGTCGGCCAGCGGCTGGCGGTCCCACGTCTCGATGAACATGTTGATCCGGCGGGCGACGAGGTAGGAGCCGCCGGCCAGCCACGCCCCGGCCGGGTCGTCGTCGGCGCCGACCCACACGTGGGTGTCGACGACGTCGGCCTGCTCGGCCTTGACGTTGGCGGTGCCGTCCTTGAAGCCGAACAGGTTGCGCGGGGTGTCCTGGGTGGTGCTGGTCGACGACGTGCGCCCGAAGCCGAGCTGCGACCAGCGGACCGACGCCCGGCCGAAGGCGATGCGGGCGAGGTTGCGCACCGCGTGGACGGCCACCTGGGGGTCGTCGGCGCAGGCCTGGATGCAGAGGTCCCCGTCGGAGATCTCGGGCTGCAGGGCGTCGGCCGGGAAGTGCGGGAGCCGTCGCAGCGCGGCCGGACGCCGGTCGACGAGGTCGAGCCTGTCGAAGAACGTGGGGCCGAACCCGAAGGTGATCGTCAAGCGCGCGGGCGGCAGCCCGATCGCCTCGCCGGTGTCGTCGGGCGGCAGTTCCGGTGCGCCCTCGACGGGCCCGACCTCTCCCGCACCGTCGCCGCGCGTCATCCGCTCGGCCGCAGCGGTCCAGTCGCGCAGCAGCGCGACGACCTCGTCGCGGTCGTCGGTCGTCAGGTCGAGCGCGACGAAGTGGAGCCGGTCCTGGGCGGGGGTGACGATGCCGGCCTGGTGCTCGCCACGGAAGGCGTACGACGCGACCGCGGGTGTGGTGGCGTCGGCGGCGCTGGCGCGACCGGCCGCGAACCCGCCGGCCACGCCCGCCACGCCGGCACTGCCGGCGGCCAGGCTGCCGCCGAGCAGGCCGCGGCGGGAGATCCGGGCCCCGACCATCACACGACCGCGGCGGTCAGGCGTCCCAGGGGCTCGGCGAGCGCGTTGACGGCGTCGGCGAGGCCCTTGACCTCGGCGGGGCTGAGCTCGGTGTAGAGCCGGAAGCCGTCGTCGGTGCGCTGGGCGTCGAGCAGCACCTGCAGCTCGTCGAACCGGGTGGCGAGCTGGTCGGCCAGGTCGGGGTCGTTCTTGGCCACGATCGGCTCGACGCCCTCGAACGCGACGCGGGCGCCGTCGACGTTGGCCTGGAAGTCCCACAGGTCGGTGTGCGACCAGAACTCCTCCTCGCCGGTGACCTTGCCGCTGGCGACCTCCTCGAGCAGCCCGCGCGAGCCGTTGGCGAGCTGGTCGACCGTGTAGTCGAGGTCCTGGATCAAGGTGTCGAGCGTGCGGGTGTTGGCCAGCAGGTCGTCGGCGTACGTCGCCCGCTGGGCCGGGGTCAGCGCGCGGTACTTCTCCGCCTCGGCGGGCCAGAGGTCCTTCTCGAGCCGGTGCCAGCCGGTCCAGTCGGCGCCGGGCTCGACGTCGGCCTCGCGCAGGTCCATCTTCGGGTCGAGGTCGCCGAAGGACTCGGCGACCGTCTCGATGCGCTCCCAGTGGGTGCGGGCCTCGGGGTAGAGGGCGCGGGCCTCGTCGTCCTTGCCGGCCTTGTAGAGCGCGACGAACTGCGTCGTCTTGTCGAGCAGCTGGGCCGACTGCTCGCGCACGTAGAGCTGGTAGCCGGCCACGGCCTCGTCGACGCGCTGCTGGTCGCTGGCGGTGAGCTGCTGCTCGCCGTCGTCGGACGGGGTGACGGTGAACGCCGCGCGGATGCCGTCGCCCTTCATGCCCGGCTTGCAGGCGGTGACGTAGTCGCCGGCCGGGGCCTTGATGGTGAGGGAGCGCGAGACCCCGGGTCCGATGTTCTCGACCTCGCCGATGATGCGCAGCCCGTCGTCGGCGAGCACGTAGAACTCGGTGACCTGCGAGCCGGTGTTGGTCACGTCGAACCTCAGCGCCCCGGAGGGCGCCTCGGCCCCGGAGACGTCGCAGGCGTCGTCGGACGCCGTCACCGTGAAGGCACGGTCGCCGTCGCCGGCGGCCTCACCGGTGGAGTTCTCGGTGCAGGCGGCGAGGGTGGGGACGGCCAGCACGAGGCCGAGGGTCGCGAGGGTCTTGCGCACGGTGGGTCCTTGGGGGTGGTGGGTCGGGTCAGCGGGCGGCGGCCGGCAGGGGCGCCGGGGTGGAGGGCGTGCTGCGGCGGCGTACGCCGAGGAGGAACAGGGTCATGACGGGCACGGCGTAGAGCAGCCAGGCCGCGGCCTCGAGCCAGGTGGTGGCCGGGGAGAAGTTGAGGACGCCCTTGAGGACGGTGCCGACCCAGCCGTTGGGGTCGACGGTGTCGGAGACGTCGAACGCCAGGGAGCCGAGCCCGGGCAGGACGCCGGCCTCCTGCAGGTCGTGGACGCCGTAGGCGAGGACGCCCGCGGCCACGACGATGAGGAACGCCCCGGTGAAGGTGAAGAACCTGGTCAGGTTGATCCGGATCGCACCCTTGTAGAGGGCGACCCCGACGGCCACGGCGGTGGCCAGGCCGAGCGCGGCACCCAGGAGGGGCTCCCAGGTGGGGGTGACCGCCCCGGCGGCCTCGCGGGTGCCGGCCTGGGTGGCGGCCCACAGGAACAGCGCCGTCTCGAGACCCTCGCGACCGACCGCCAGGACGGCGACGACCACCAGCGACCAGCGGCCGCCGTCGGCGGCCCGGTCGACCTGCCCGCGCAGCTCGCCACTGAGCGAGCGGGCGGTGCGCGCCATCCAGAAGATCATCCAGGTCACGAAGCAGACCGCGACCAGCGACAGCCCGCCGCCGATCATCTCCTGGGCCTCGAAGGACAGTCCGCGCGGACCGAAGGTCAGGGCCGCGCCGAAGGCGAGGCTGACCAGGACCGCGAGCCCGACGCCGACCCACACGCGGGGCAGCAGGCTGCGCCGGTCGGTCTTGACGAGGTAGGCGACGAGGATCGTGACCACGAGGGCCGCCTCGAGGCCCTCGCGCAGGCCGATCAGGTAGTTGGCGAGCACGAGGCCCGAGCGTACTCCTGAAAGTGAGGGTTGCCTAACCAAAGTGAGGGTGGCCTCACTTGGGGGTGGCTCAGGCGGTCCAGACGCCGAGCTGGCGGCCGAGCGACTCGCCCAGCAGCGCGGCGTAGACGGCGGTGAGGTGGCTGCGGTCGATGTAGGGGATGACGTCGCCGACGACCGCCGCGCACCGTCCGCGCCAGCACAGCCAGGGCCGGGGGTCGACGACGGGCACCGCGTCGAGCCGGGCGGCGCGCACCGACACGTCGGCCTCGGCCTCCTGCGCCTCGTCGGGGCGGAAGAGGCAGTCGCCCAGGTCGGGGTCGCCCGTGGTCAGGCAGGTGCCGGGGGCCACGTCGGCCCGGGGCACGTCGCGGATCAGGCGCACGTCGTCGGAGGAGGGGGCGAGCCGCTCGAAGGTGCGCGACCAGCCCTCCTGCATCACGGCCGCCCGGCGCGGGTCGTCGGGCTCGACGAGGCCGTCGGCGGTGTGGACCGCCCCGTCGGGCGGGGTGCTGGCGACGACGGTCAGCGCGGGGCGCAGGGCGTCGACCTGGTCGAAGGCCCACTGCCGGAAGGCGGTGCAGTCGTCCCAGGCGGCCCCGGTCGAGTCGCTGACCAGCACGTCGGCGGCGGTGCACAGCGGCTTGACGAAGTAGTAGGTGCGGTAGCCCTCGCGCTGGGCGATCCGCTCGAACGCCGAGATCCACATCCGGGCGTGGGAGTCGCCGATGACCACGATCGAGCGGTCGGCGTCGGCGTCGCCGCGCGGGCAGACCTCGCGGGCGTCGGCCGGGCTGTAGTCGCAGTCGCCGACCCCGGCGATGCTGCTGGCCAGGTCGAGCTTGCCGGGGCGCAGCTCCTGGGGCACGGGACGACCGCGCTCACCGGCGTAGACGGAGGCCTGGACGAGCGCGACCACCGGGTCGGGGCTGACCGTGACCGTGGGGTCCTCCCGCACCCCGGAGCCCTGCAGGGTCACCGCCGGCCCGTCGCCATAGGAAGCCGCCTGGTGCTGGGCCCACGTGTAGCCGAGCCCCAGGGTCAGCGCCAGGACGCACACCGAGGCGGGGTAGAGCGCCAGCGCGCGCCAGCGGGTCACCCGCCGCGGGTTGCGCATCGGCTGCTCGACCCAGCGGTAGGTGAGGGCGGCCAGGGCCAGCGCGAGCAGCACGAGGTCGAGGCGGGCGATCGCCGAGACCGTGCCGTAGCGGGCCTCGAGCACGACGAGCAGGGGCCAGTGCCACAGGTAGAGCGAGTAGGACCAGTCGCCGATCGCGCGCAACGGCGCGATGCCGAGCAGGCGCTGCGGCAGCGTCTCGGGCGCTGGCTGGTCGAGACCGGGGCGGCGTACGCCGGCGAGCAGCACCATCGCGGTCGCGACGACGGGCACCGCGACGAACTCGGCGCGCGACTGGGTGGTCTTGTCGAAGGTCGTGACCGCCAGGGCGATGCCGACCAGGCCGGTGGTCGTCAGCAGGGCCCGGGCGCGCGGCCCGAGCGGCGCGGTGACGCGGGCACCGACGATCGCGGCGAGCGCCCCCACCCCGAGCTCCCAGGCCCGGGCCGGGGTCGAGAAGTAGGCGGCGACGGGCTCGGTGTGGGAGAGCCGGACGGCGTAGTAGAACGACGCCGCGACACCCGCCGTGGTCACCACGAGCAACGGCACCTTGGAGCGGGCGACCCCGCGGCGGCGGCCCAGGACGACGAGGCAGACGACGACCAGCAGCGGCCAGGCGAGGTAGAACTGCTCCTCGACCGACAGCGACCAGAAGTGCTGGAGCGGCGAGGTGACCTGGTCGCGCGCGAAGTAGTCGGTGCCGACCGCCGCAAACCTGATGTTGGCGGCGAAGACCGTCGCCCAGGCGGCGTCCTCGACCGTCTCGAGCGCCTCGCTCGCGCCCAGCACGATCGAGGAGAACGCCACCGTCGCGACGAGCACGACGGTGGCCGCGGGCAGGATCCGTCGGGCCCGGCGGGCGTAGAAGTCGCGCAGCGAGACCCGGCCGGTGCCGCCGACCTCGCCGAGCAGGAGCTGGGTGATCAGGAACCCGGAGACGACCAGGAAGACGTCGACGCCGAGGAAGCCGCCCTGGGTGCCCGGCAGGCCGTAGTGGGCCGCGATGACGGTGAGGACCGCGATGGCGCGCAGGCCCTGGATGTCGGCACGGCGGTCGGCACCACGCCGCCCGTCGGTCCTGATCTCGTCGCTCACCATTGCCTCGGGACCACGCTATCCGCGTCGGTCGCCGACCTGAGGCAGCCCGCGCGGCGCGTCGGCGACCCCACCGTGACCCCGAGGTGACCCCGAGACGTCTCGGGGTAGGAGACCGGGGTCGAGGTCAGCGGTCTCCCCGATGTGGCGGGGGTCGGCTCCGGGCGAGGCTTCGGACCATGATCGAAGTCGACAACCTGACCCGGACCTACGGGTCCTTCACCGCCGTGGACGACGTGTCGTTCACCGCCCGCTCCGGACGGGTCACCGGGTTCCTCGGCCCCAACGGCGCCGGCAAGTCCACGACCATGCGCGTGCTGGTCGGACTGACCCCCGCGACGTCGGGCACCGCGACCATCGGCGGACGTCGCTTCGCCGACCTGCCCAACCCGGGCCGCGAGGTCGGCGTGCTGCTCGACGCCTCCGCCCAGCACGCCGGGCGCACCGGCCGCGAGATCCTCACCCTCGCCCAGCG
>CALRVO020000088.1:0-10687 GCA_943371595.1 Sphingomonas paucimobilis | reverse complement strand
TGTCGGCGGGCTCGAACTCCGACGGCGGCGTGATCTGGGCGGCGGCCGACCAGCCCAGCAGGTAGCCGCGCGCCCGCTCCGAGCGCGGGTAGCGGTCGACCCACGCCCAGAACGCGGGGTCGTGGCCCGGCTCGAGCAGGTGCGCCAGCTCGTGGACGATGACGTAGTCGACGACCCACCCGGGCATGCCCTGGAGCCGCTCGGAGAGCCGGATCGTGCGGTCGACGGGGGTGCACGACCCCCAGCGGGTGTTCTGGTTGCCCACCCAGCGCACCGACCCGGGGGTGGCGAGACCGCCGAGGTACTGGTCGCTCAGGGTGATCGCCCGCTCGAGCAGGTCGGCGTCGGTCACCACGCCGCGCTGCTCGGACCGCTCGATGCGCGCCACCATGGTCTCGACCCACTCGGCCTCGTCGGCCGCGCTGAACGACGCCGGGATGAGCACCACGATCCGCTCGCCCTCGCGATAGGCCGACACCGTACGACGGCGCCGCTTGGAGCGGCGTACCTCGACGTCTCCCGGGTCGGCCATGGCGCCAACCTACTTCCGTGCCCACTCCAGGAGCCGGTCCTTCGGCCACGTGTTGACGATCCGGTCGGCCTCGATGCCGGCTGCCTCGGCCCGCTCGCAGCCCAGGGCGAGGAAGTCGAGCTGGCCCGGGGCGTGGGCGTCGGAGTCGATGGAGAACAGGCAGCCGGCGTCGCGGGCCAGGGCGAGCAGGTCGTCGGGCGGGTCGCAGCGCTCGGGCCGGGAGTTGATCTCGACCGCCACGTCGTGCTCGGCGCAGGCCTCGAACACGGCCCGGGCGTCGAACTGCGACTGCGCGCGGGTGCCGCGGCTGCCCGTCACCATCCGGCCCGTGCAGTGGCCCAGCACGTTGGTGTGCCGGTCGCGGACCGCGCCGATCATCCGCCGGGTCATCGGGGCGGCGTCCATCGCCAGCTTGGAGTGCACGCTCGCGACCCTCACGTCGAGCCGGTCGAGCATCTCGTCGGTCTGGTCGAGGGAGCCGTCGTCGAGGATGTCGACCTCGATGCCCTTGAGCAGGGTGAACCCCGCGCCCCCGAGGTGCTCGTTGACGGCGTCGATGACGCCCAGCTGGCGCTGGAGCCGCTCGACGCTCAGCCCGCGCGCGACCTTCAGCCGCGGCGAGTGATCGGTGAGCACCAGGTAGTCGTGGCCGAGCTCGATGGCGGTCATCGCCATCTCCTCGATCGGAGAGCCGCCGTCGCTCCAGTCGGAGTGGGAGTGGCAGTCACCGCGCAGGGCGGCGCGCAGGTCGGCCCCACCGGTCGCGAGTGGCGCCGCGTGGGTCGCCTCGAGCCGGGCCAGTCGGTCGGGCAGCTCGCCGCGCACCGCGGCGGTGATGACCTTGGCCGTGCTCGCCCCGATCCCGGGCAGGTCGGAGAGCGTGCCGGCCTCGACCGCCTGGGCGACGGCGTCGTCGCCCAACGGCAGGATCGCGGCCGCCGCGTTGCGGAAGGCCTTGACCTTGTAGGTGTCCTCGCGATGGCGCTCGAGCAGGAACGCGATGCGGCGCAGTGCGGCCACCGGGCCCGCGTCGTAGCGGTCCGGGACGGGGTCAGCGGCGGGGTCAGCGGCGGGGTCAGCGGCGGGGTCAGGGGGGTCCGAGGGGTCTGGCACCGGGATTTCTTTCCTCCACAGGCGGTGGACGAGCGTTCGTGCTGGTCACCGCAGGCTACGGCCTCCGCCCCGCCCGCTCGTCCACACCCTGTGCACAGGCGTTTCCGGCGCGTCTCCACGGCCCTGGCGGTTGTCCACAGGCTTGTCCACAGCGTTGTCCACAGGCAACGGCTGCCGGGCGTTGACCGACGCCACCCAGGTCCCTAGCGTTGCGCGCAGATGGCCCCCGGGTCGGCGAGCGACATGCGCAAGGGGAAGGCACATGTCGCGATCCGACCCGGGGGCTACCTACGTCTCCCCACGGCACCGCCCTGGCGACGACGGCTAGCGACCCTCGAACCGGGGAGCACGCTTCTCCTGCGCCGCCCGGATCCCCTCCTGCAGGTCGCTGGTGGCCAGGGTCAGTGGCTGGGCCATCGCCTCCCACTGCAGCGCCGCCTCCATCGAGGCGTGCCGCTGACGCAGGGCCAGGGTCGTGAGCCGGCTCGCGATCGGGGCCGTGGCGGCGATCGCGGCGGCCGCCTCGAGCGCGGTGTCGAGCAGCGCCTCGGGCTCGACCACCCGCGAGACCAGGCCCAGGGCGAGCGCCTCGTCGCCCTCGACGAGCCGCCCGGTGAGCATGAGGTCGCGTGCGGCGGCCTCGCCGACGACCTCGGGCAGCAGGTAGGTGCCGGCCATGCCCGGGTGCATGCCGAGCTTGACGAACGGCACGCCGAGCTTGGCGCCGCGGGCGGCGTAGCGCAGGTCCATCGCGAGCGGCAGGCACAGGCCCGCGCCGATCGCCGCGCCGTTGATCGCCGCGATCGTCGGCACCTCGAGGCGTCGTACGGACAGCCAGGCACGGTAGAACGGCAGCATCCGGGACCGCAGCCGGTCGACGCTCGCGTCGGGCTCGCTGGCGATCCAGCTGGTGTCGCCCCCGGAGCAGAACGCCCGGCCCTCGCCGGTGACCACGACCGCCCGCACCGACGGGTCGGCGGCGAGCTCGTCGACGGCCGCGACCCACGAGGCGGTCATCTCGGGCGACATGGCGTTGCGCTGGTCGGGGTTGTCCAGGACGACGAGCGCGACCCCGTCGGAGGGGCGCTCGAGGCGGAGGTGGGCGAGTTCAGGCATGCCCAGGACCCTAGGGCAGCCCGGGCGGCGCGCCGCGCACCTGCGGCCCCCGTCCGTGGGCGTGCCGTAGGGTCGGAGCGGCCCGGCGGTGACGCGGGGCCCCGGGCGGGCTTCCCCGACGTCCCCCGCCGTGGCCAACCCACACACGAGACCCAGACAGACCAAGGGCAAGGAGGCCGTCATGGCGGAGACCTGGAGCGGTGAGTTCTACTGCGTGAAGTGCAAGGAGAAGCGTGAGGCCGAGGGCGAGGTGAAGGTCAACGACAAGGGCACCCGCATGGCGAAGGCCGTGTGCCCCGTCTGCAGCACCAACCTCAACCGGATCCTCGGCAAGGCCTGATCCACCCGGCTTCACCCCAGCTCGAGGTCGACCCGTCGCGTCCACGCGACGGGTCGACGCTTTTTTCGCCTGTGGATGACGCCCGCAGCGCCCGGCCCGTTCGTGTCAGGCTCGCGCGATGAGCAGCACGACGCCCCGCCCGACGACGGCCGTGGTCCGCAGGCTCGCGCCCGGGGTGCACGTGGTGCCCCGCGACGACCAGCACGTGCAGGTGGGTCTCGACCCCCCGGCCCGGGTCGTCGTACGCCGTCGGCCTGACCTGCTCGCCGTGCTCGACGGCCTGGTCCGGGGCCGGTTGCCCGACCCCCTGGGGCCGCAGGCCGCAGCGCTGCTGGCCTCGCTCGAGGCGGCGGGCCTGCTCGCCGGCCACGACACCGCTGCCCCCACGCGCACGGCACGCCCGACGGGCACGGTCGCGGTCGTCGACCGCGGCCTCGGGCTCGGCGACCTCACCCGGCTCCTGGTACGCAGCGGCCTGCGTCCGGCCCGTCCGGGTCGGTCACCCGACCTCCACGTCGTCGGCTCCCCCGCCCCGGTGCCGCGCGCCAGCCTCGACGGCTGGCTCGGCGAGGGGGCACCCCACCTGGTGCTCGCCGGGACCGGCGTGCCCGGCAGCCTGCGGCTGGGCCCGCTCGTCGAGCCCGGGGTCACTGCGTGCGTGCGGTGCGTCGACGCGGCCGAGGCCATCCACGACCCGCGTCGCACCCTGGTCGTGGAGCAGCTGGCCGCGCTGCCGACCAGGTCGCCCGACCCGGCCGTGCTCACGCTCGCGCTCGCCTGGGCCGCCCGCGAGGCAGCGACGTACGTCGCGGGCGGGCGGCCGCTGACCTGGTCGACGACCGTCGACCTCGACGGCCCCGCCCCCGTCGTACGCACGTGGGAGCGGCACCCGCACTGCGGCTGCGCGTGGGACGTCCTGCCCTACTGATCACCAGTGCTCGGCGTCGAGCTTGCCCTCCATCGAGCGCAGGTGCTCGCGCGAGCAGCTGACGCAGTAGCGCCGCAGGCGCCCCTTCTCGGTGCTCGTGGTCCACGCGAGCGCCTCGGCGGCGTCAGCCTCGTCGCTGTCGTCGGCCTGGCGCCCGCAGAGGTCGCAGGTGAGCGTCATGGGGTGATCGTAGAACCACGAAGCCGGGCCCGACGTGTGTCGGACCCGGCTCGTGGTCGGTTGGTTCCTGTGCAGTTGTGGTGCATTCACCCGCGATCTGGGTGCTCTGGAGGTGACAGCTCCGAGAGGTTCCTTACAGAGCGCGAGCGAGGGCGAGGCGGGCCTGCTGCGCTGCGCGCTCGGCCTTGCGGCTCAAGCGCCGGGCACGGGCCAGCTGGTGGCCCGTACGCATCTGGCGCGCCTCTCCCAGGCGCGCGTCCATATGGGCGCGCGCGAGGTCTTCGTGCATGGTCATGGCGGTGCTCCGGTTCGGTTCGGTGGTCTGGTGGTGTGGTGCGGTGCCGGGCAGGACGGTCTGGGTCATGCCACGGCGTCCTTGCGCGGACGGCCCCGGGGGCGCTTGCGGGGGATGACGGTTCCCTGGAGGAACAGCTCACCGCCCCACACGCCCCACGGCTCACGACGCTCGAGGGCGCCGCCGAGGCACAGCTGCCGGACCGGGCAGGCCTGGCAGAGGGCCTTGGCGAACTCGACGTCGGCCGGGAGCTCGGCGAACCAGAGCTCCGGGTCGTTGACGCGGCACGGGAGCAAGGTCTCGTCGACCTCGCCGTACCGGTCGGCCTCGTCGTGCAGGTAGCCGAGGCTGGGGCCAGAAGTGGCCTGGAACTCGACCAGCCTGCCGTCGCTGCGTTGGAGAACGCTGGTGGTCATCGTGTCACCTCTCAATTCTTCGATCGCGGATGGTGCAGGGGTGGTGCGGGGTGCTGCGGGGTGGTGCTGGGTGGTCATCTCCTGGCTCTCTGTTCGAGCGGTAGAGCGTGATGAGAAACAGAAAGGCCGCGGATCCCGGTGTTCGGGTTCCGCGGCCTGGAGGCTGCTGCTCTGTTGGGTGTCAACAGGGCGGCGGACTCCAGGCGGGGTAACCCGGGACGTAGGCAACGAGAGCCACGTGTCCCTTGGCAGCCAGGTCCTTGCGGTCGCGGACGTCCGCACCCTCGGTCGTCATCGAGGAGATGAGACCGGTGGCCGGGATCTGCGAGGCGCGCTGGTCGGCGAGGACGCCGAAGCAGGACTGACCGCCGTTGGGCATGCCAAAACCGGACGCGGGGCGAACGCTGCTCGAGAGCGGGTTCGGCGTCTGGATGGTGTTGGTGATCTCCACGGGGGTCACCTCCTTCGGATCTTCTGGCGCGGGCGTTGTCAGTGCCCTGGTGCGCGGACTGGTTGTTGACGGGAACGCTACGCGTTCCCGGATGTAAGGAGCAAACGATTTAATGACCTATTTTCGACGAATTCCCGATCTGAGGTACCTCACGGGTGCGACAGGGGGTCCGACAGCAACGAGAGGACGTCCTCGCCGTAGCGCTCGAGCTTGTCGGGGCCGATGCCGCTGATCGCCAGCAGCGCCTTCGGCGACTGCGGTCGCCGCTCGGCCACGGCCTCGAGGGTGGCGTTGCTGAAGACCATGAACGGCGCGATCTCCTCGGCCCGGGCGCGCTCGAGGCGCCAGCCGCGCAGGCGCTCGAAGAGCGCCTCGTCGTAGGGCGCCGGGCAGTCGGCGCAGCGGCGTCGGGTCTTGTCGGCCCCGGCGAGCGGCTTGCCGCACTCGACGCAGGTGCGGGTGCCGCGGGTGGCCTTGGCGCGCGCGGGGGCCCGGTCGGCGTCGGGCAGCAGCGGGTCGAGGAAGCGGGACGGCTTGCGGCGCGCGGCCTGGCCGGGGTTGCGGGCCTGCGCCCACGACAGGGCCAGGTCGGTGCGGGCACGGGTCATGCCGACGTAGAGGAGACGGCGCTCCTCCTCGATGGCCTCGGGGGTCTGGGCGTAGGTGAAGGGCAGGGTGCCGTCCTGCAGGCCGACCAGGAAGACGGAGTCCCACTCGAGGCCCTTGGCGGCGTGGAAGGTCGCGAGCGTGACGCCCTCGGCGACCGGTGCGTGCTGCTCGGCGGCGCGACGGTCGAGCTCGTCGACGAACGACGTGAGGTCGTGGGTCGGGGCCTCGCCCCCGTGGGCCTCGGCCTGGCTGACCAGCGCCTGCCAGGACTCCCAGCGGTCGCGGGTCTGGCCCCGGGCCTCGGGCGGGTCGGGGGTCCAGCCCATGCCGGAGAGCGTGTCGCGCACCAGGTCGACCCACGTGTCGCCGTCGGCGGCGCTCACTCCCCCACGCGCCGCCCCACGGAGCCGGGTGACCGCCTCGCGGACCTCGGGACGGTCGAAGAACCGGGCCGCCCCACGGATGACGTAGGCGACGCCGGCCGAGTTGAGCGCCTCCTCGTAGGCCTCGGACTGGGCGTTGATGCGGAACAGGACCGCCATCTCGGCCAGCGGTCGACCCGACGCCCGCAGCCGCGCGACCTCACGGGCCACCGCCGCCGCCTCGGCGACCTCGTCGGGGTGACCCTGGTAGGTCACCGCAGGCCCGGCCGGACGCTGGGCCCGCAGCTCGACGCTCGTCGAGTCGCTGCCGGCCAGCAGCGTGTTGGCGGCGGCGACGACCTGGGGCGTCGAGCGGTAGTTGCGGACCAGCTCGATCGAGGTGGTGCCGGGGTGCTTGGCGGGGAAGTCGCGCAGGTAGTCGGCGTTGGCGCCGGCGAACGAGTAGATCGTCTGGGCGGGGTCTCCGACCACGCAGATCTCGTTGCGACCGCCGAGCCACAGGTCGAGCAGGGCCGACTGCAGCGGCGAGACGTCCTGGAACTCGTCGACGACGAACCACTTGTACTGGCGGCGTACCTGCGCGGCCACGCGCTCGTCCTCGGCCAGCAGGCCCGCGGTCAGCAGCAGGACGTCCTCCATGTCCATGCGGCCCTGGGCGCGCTTGACGTCCTCGTAGGCCGCGATCACCCGGCCGACCAGGTCGGGCTCGACCTTGGCGACCGAGCGGTTGCGGGCCTGGGCGATCGCGGCGTAGTCGTCGGGCCGCACGTTGCTCACCTTGGCCCACTCGATCTCGGAGGCCAGGTCGCGCAGCATCGCCTGGTCGGGCCGCACCCGCAGCGTGCGCGCCGCCGCGGCCACGAGCGGGATCTTGGACGCGGTGAGCTCGGGCAGCTCGGTGCCGTGGGTGTGGGGCCAGAAGTAGCGCAGCTGGCGCAGGGCGGCGGAGTGGAAGGTGCGGGCCTGGACCGTCGGCGCCCCGAGGCCGCGCAACCGGCCGCGCATCTCGCCGGCCGCACGGGTGGTGAAGGTGACCGCGAGGACCTCGGTGGGCGCGTAGACCCCGGTCGCCACGCCGTGGGCGATGCGGTGGGTGATGGCGCGGGTCTTGCCGGTGCCGGCACCGGCCAGCACCCGCACCGGCCCGCGCAGGGTCTCGGCCACCTCGCGCTGCTCGGGGTCGAGCTGCCCCAGGAGGTCGTCGGTGCGCAGGTCGGCAGACATGGTGGAACAACACTCCTGAGCGGGTGGTTGGATCGGGTGACACCCGACCCTAGACGTCCGAGGGGACACTTCCACGATGAGCAGCTTCACGATGTACACGACGCCCTGGTGCGGCTACTGCCACCGGCTCAAGAGCCAGCTGGACCGCGAGGGGATCACCTACGACATCGTCGACATCGAGCAGCAGCCGGAGGCCGTCGCGATCGTCGAGACCGCCAACAACGGCAACCAGACCGTGCCCACCCTCGTCTACTCCGACGGCACCGCCCACACCAACCCCTCGCTGGCCCAGGTCAAGGAGAAGGTCGCCTCGCTGGCCTGACCCTGGTCGACCCACGCTCACCCCACGCTGACCCGTCGTACATGGACGACGGGTCACCGCGTTCGGTGCCATCGACCCGTCGTACGTGTACGACGGGTCGGTGCTACCAGGAGCCGGGGAGCGGGCCGCCGTACCAGTGCTCGACGAGCGACCGGCTGATCGAGACCCCGCCCGGGAGGACCAGGCTGCCGTCGGTGGCCTGCTCGCGCATCTCGGCGCGGGTGAACCACCGTGCGTCCTCGAGCTCGTCGTCGTCGATGTCGATGTCGGTCGAGAGGGCGCGGCCGAGGAAGCCGAGCATCAGGCTCTGCGGCAGCGGCCAGGGCTGGTTGCCGAAGTAGCTGACCTCGCCGACGAGGATGCCGGACTCCTCGGCGACCTCACGGCGTACGGCGTCCTCGAGGCTCTCGCCCGGCTCGCAGAAGCCGGCGAGGGTCGAGAAGCGGCCCTCGGGCCACTGCGGCGAGCGCCCGAGCAGGCACCGCTCGTCGTCGGTGCCGGGCTCCCCCGCGCTGACCAGCATGATCACGGCCGGGTCGGTGCGCGGGAACTGGGTGCGACCGCAGGTGGTGCAGCGCAGCTCGTGCCCGGCCGCCTGGGAGACCAGCGTCCCCCCGCAACGCGGGCAGTGCCTCGTCGCCCAGTGCCACTCGGCCAGGCCGAGGGCGTGGAAGACCAGCGGGGCGTCGACGACGTGGTCGCCGGCCAGGGCGGGCAGCAGCCCGCGCAGGGGGTACCACTCCCCCTCCTCACTCTTGGCGGCCTCGGGCCCGGTGATCAGCGCCCAGTAGGTCAGGCCGTCGCGCTCGCCGAGCAGCACGCGCGTGCTGCCGGGAGCGTCGGGTGCCTCGGCGGGGGCGACCCACGGGAGGCTGCCCCCGACCGGGCGGACGCGGGTGCCGGACACGACCAGGACCCGCGAGCGGTCGTCGTCCCAGCGCTCGGCCAGCCAGGCGTCGTCCTTGCGGTGGATGCCCAGCCGGTCGTGGGCGCCGTCGGTCAGCTGGAGGTGCGGATGGCTCACCGCTCGAGCCTAGGACGACGGCCGTCGGCCCACGCACCGGGGACTAAGGCCCGGGGCCGCGGGGTTGTGCCGACATGGAGGTCCTCGACAGCATCGTGATCGGCGCCGGACAGGCCGGGCTGTCGGCGTCCTACCACCTCCGACGCCTGGGCGTCGGCCACGTGGTGCTCGACGCCGACGACCGACCCGGCGGCGCGTGGCAGCACCGCTGGGGCTCCCTCACCATGCGCGACGTGCACGGTGTGGCGGCCCTGCCCGACTCGGACCCACCGGCGGTGGCCGACGACGCGCGTGCCAGCGCCGTCGTGCCGGCCTACTTCGGGGAGTACGAGCGGACCCACCACCTCCCGGTCGTGCGTCCCGTCGCCGTGCGACGGGTGAGCGACCGGGACGGCCTGCTCGTCGTCGAGGCCGACGAACGCACCTGGGCCACCCGGACCCTGGTCAACGCCACCGGCACGTGGACCCGACCGTTCGTGCCGCACTACCCGGGACTCGAGACCTTCGCCGGGTCGCAGTGGCACACCGCCGACTACCCCGGGGCCGAGACGTTCCGTGGCCGGAGGACCGTCGTCGTGGGCGGCGGCGCCTCCGCCGTGCAGCTGCTGGGCGAGGTCGCGCTGGTCACCGACACCCTCTGGGTCACCCGGCGCCCGCCGGTGTGGCGCACCGACGACTTCACCCCCGAGGTCGGTCGCGCCGCGGTCGCCCTGGTCGAGGACCGCGTGAGCCGGGGGCTGCCGCCGGCCAGCGTGGTCAGCGTGACCGGGCTCGCGCTGCGGGAGCAGGAGCGCGCCGCCCAGGCCCGGGGCGCCTACGTGCGACGCGCGATGTTCGCCTCGGTCGAGCCCGCGGGCGTCCGCTGGCCCGACGGCCAGTTCGAGCCGGTGGACGCGATCCTCTGGGCCACCGGCTTCCGCCCGGCGGTCGGCCACCTCGCACCACTGCACCTGCGCAGCCCGCTCGGCGGCATCCAGCTCGACGGCACCACCGCGGTGGCCGACCCGCGGGTGCAGCTCGTGGGTTACGGACCGTCGGCGAGCACCATCGGCGCCAACAGGGCCGGGCGGGTCGCCGCACGCGGGGTCGCCTCGTGGCTCGACCGGCTGGACCGGCTGGACCACCGCGAGGCGGTCACGGCCTGAGCAGCTGCTCGAGCGCCTCGCGACCCGGGAGGTCGTCGGGCTCGACCAGCTCGCCCGAGCGCACGTAGTAGAACCCCGCGCGCACCTTCGTGAGGGGAAGGTCGTGCAGCTCGGCCCAAGCCAGCCGGTAGATCGCGAGCTGCAGCGGGTCGGCGGCCTGGCTGTGGCTGGTCTTCCAGTCGACGACGAGCACCGACCCGTCGGGCTCGCGGTAGACCGCGTCGATGCGACCGCGCACCACCTGGCCGTCGAGGACCAGGGCGAAGGCGGGCTCGACGGCCAGGGGCACCCTGTCGGCGAAGTCGCCCTTCTCGAAGGCCTCCACCAGCTCCTGGAGCTCGGCGTCGTCGGCGACGTCGGAGTCACCGCGCCCGGAGATCTCGTCGGTGTCGAGCAGCGCGAGCTGACCGAACCGCGCCTCGACCCAGGCGTGGAAGCGGGTGCCGAAGCGGGCCGCCGGTGACGGCGGGCGTGGCATCGGGCGGGCCAGGTCGCGGGCGAACCCCCCGGCGTCGTCGCGCAGGCGCGCGACGGCCGTCGCGGACAGGCTCGAGGGCATCGGCACGTCGACCACGTCACCGCGGTCGCGACGCGCCTCGCCCAGCAGCC
>CALRVO020000087.1:0-10692 GCA_943371595.1 Sphingomonas paucimobilis | reverse complement strand
CCCGAGGCGCAGAAGCGGTTGAGCTGCACGCCCGCGACGGTCTCGGGGTAGCCCGCGGCGAGCGCGGCGGTCTTGGCGATGTCGCCGCCCTGCTCACCGACCGGCGAGACGACGCCGAGCACGACGTCGTCGACCCGGGCCGGGTCGAGGTTGGGGTTGCGGGTCTTGACCTCGTCGAGGAGCCCGACGATGAGGTCGATCGGCTTCACCTCGTGGAGGGAACCGGCTGCCTTGCCCTTGCCGCGCGGGGTGCGCAGGTGGTCGTACACGAATGCTTCTGCCATGACCGTCCTTGAGTTTGCTGGAGTCGCGGGGGTGGGGGTGCTTGCTCACCGCGATTGTGACACCAATACTGTCACTGTCGTCAAGGAAAGCCGAGACCGTACGCGGAGTGAGAGGGGTCACGTCGTGCCACAGGCACCCAGCGGGCTGATGACCCTCGACGAGCTCTGCGAGCGGGTGGGGCTGTCGGTGCGCAACGTGCGCTTCTACACCTCGCGCGGCCTCGTGCCGCCGCCGATCCGCCAGGGCCGCTCCGGCTACTACTCCGACGACCACGTCGCCCGGCTCGAGCTGGTGCAGGAGCTGCAGGACCACGGGTTCACGCTGTCGGCGATCGAGCGCTACGTCTCGGGCCTGCCCGAGGACGCCGAGCCCGAGGACATCGCCCTGGCCCGCACGATGCTCGCCCCGTGGCAGTCGGACCTGCCGGTCGAGATGGCGCGCGACGAGCTCGACCGGCGCGCCGGTCGCGCGCTGTCGGAGGAGGACGTCGCCACGCTCGTCGCCCTCGGCATCGTGCGCGTGCGCGGCGAGCAGCTGCTGGTCGCCCGGACCCAGCTCGGGGTCGGCGTCCGGTTGCTCGACCTCGGCTTCCCCCGCGACGTCGCGGAGGCGGCGCGCGCGGTCTACCTCGACCACGGCCGACAGATGGCCGAGGAGCTGCACCGCGTGATCGCCGACCAGCTGATGCCGCGCTACGGCACCGACGAGTCCGAGCGCTTCCAGGAGGTCATGGAGCGCCTCAAGCCGCTCTCGGTCGGCGGCCTGGTGACCGCCTACGAGAACGCCGTGGCCAAGACCGCTCGCGGGGCCACCCGCCCGCGCTGAGGCCGGCCACCCCCGCAGGACTCAGGGCAGCAGCCCGCGGACCTGCTCGCTCAGCCAGCGCTGGACCTCCAGGGCCGTGTCGACCACCGGGTCGGCCGGGTCGGCGCCGCGCAGGACCCGCACCTCCCACACGCCGTACCAGGCGACGTAGAGCCCGACGACGAGCAGCAGGACGCCGGTGACCCGCGGGAGCCACCGGCCCGCGGTGCGCAGGCGGCCCAGCAGGGCCTGCGACGACAGGGCCACCGCGATCGCGGCCACCCCGACGACGGCCCCCATGCCGGCGGCGTAGGTGACGAAGAGCGCCAGCCCGTCGAGCACCTCGTCGCCGCGCAGGCTGGTGACCACGATGGCCAGGAACGGGCCGATGGTGCACGTGAGCGACGCGACGGCGTAGACCACGCCGTAGCCGAAGGTCGCCGCCGCGCCGTGACCCTCGGCGCGCCGCAGGTGGACCACCGGCAGCCGCAGCTCACGGCCGAGCACGAGGACCGCCCCGACCGCGGCGAGGAGCACCCCGGTCGCGGCGGTGACGTAGGGCAGGTACTCCTGCACCCCGGACGCGACCGGCTGGACGACCAGGCCGAAGGCCCCGAAGACCAGCACGAACCCGGCCGTCATCAGCAGCGTCGCGACGACCGCGCGGCCCACGGCGCCCGCGGTGCGGCGTACGACCGTGGCCGTGGCGGTGCCGCCGACGCCACCGCCCGCACGGTCGTCGTCGGGCAGCACGGCCAGGGTGAGGTAGGCCGGCAGCAGCGCGAACCCGCAGGGGTTGAGCGCAGCCAGGCCGCCGGCGGTGAAGGCGAGCGTCAGGGCGGCGGTGTCCATCGCCGGGTGCGACCCGTCAGCCGGCGAGGCCGGCGACCGTGTCGGCGAGCGCGTCGTCGTCGGCGTAGCCGGTGCGCAGGACCTCCTGGCCGTCGGCGTCGAGCACGACGAACGACGACTGCTCGGAGATCCCGAAGCGCTGGTAGAGCTCGCCGTCGGGGTCGCTGAGCTGCGTGGGACCCGGTACGTCGTCGGCGAAGGTCTTGATCGCGTCGCTGTCGGAGAGCGACCCGACCCCGACGAAGGCGACCTCGTCGCCGTAGGTCTCGGCGAGGTCGGTGACCTCGGGGGCCTGGCTCTTGCACACCGCGCACCACGGCGCCCAGAACCACAGCACCACGGGGCGCCCGGCGACCGAGGCGCCGTCGAAGGCGTCGCCGGCCACCGTGGTGGCCTCGAACTGCAGCGCGTCGGGGACCTCCGCGGGCGCGGTGCCCGCGTCGGGCGCGGTCGACGGAGCGGCGTCAGCGGTGCCGGTCGGGCTGCTCGGACCGGTCGAGGTGGTCGACGGCTGCGACGGGGCGTCGGCCGGGTCGGCGGCCTCGTCGTCGGAACCGGTCGCGGCACAGCCGGCCAGGACCAGCGCGGTGAGCGAGGCGGCCAGCGCGGCGCGGGCCCGGGCGGGACGGCGTGCGGAGGGAGGGATCATCGGGTGCTCCTGACGGTGCTGGGGGCACTCCCGAGGATGCCGCATCGCTGGTCACGGCGGGGGCCGACGACCTTGCCGTTCGCTTACGGCGCTGGACGCACAGCACGCCGGCCCGTCGTGGCGAGACGACGGACCGGCGTGGGTCTGTGGGGGCTGCTGGTGGTCAGCGACGCCCGGAGAACGACGAGGCCGAGTGGCTGCCGCTCGAGGAGGCCGACGGTGCACCGGCGCCGGTGCGACGGCGACCGCCGCCGCCCGCCGGACGCGAGCCGGACGCCGCGGGCTTGGCGCCGCCCCGCGTCGAGGTCTGCTTGGCCTGGCCGCCGCCGGCCTTGGGAGCGCCACCGCCGGAGCGACGACCGCCACCGGAGCGTGCCCCGCCACCGGAGCCACCACCGGAGCGGTTGCGACCGTTGCCGCGCCCACCGCCACCGCCGGGCTGGATCTCCTGGCCGGAGGCCGAGATCTCGAGGCCGCCGGGGACCAGGGTCCGCTCGCCGGGGGCGAGCTCGGCCAGGACCGGGTGGCTGGCGCCGGTGAACTTGGTGAGGGTCGGCTTGATGCCGGCGGCGCGGGTGAGCTGACGGACGTCGCGCACCTGCTCGTCGGTCATCAGGGTCACGACGGTGCCGGCGGCACCGGCGCGGGCGGTGCGGCCCGAGCGGTGCAGGTAGGCCTTGTGCTCGGTGGGCGGGTCGGCGTGCACGACCAGCGCCACGTCGTCGACGTGGATGCCGCGCGCGGCGATGTCGGTCGCGACCAGGGTCGTGGCCTTGCCGGAGTGGAACGCCTCCATGTTGCGGGTGCGGGCGTTCTGGCTGAGGTTGCCGTGCAGGTCGACGGCGGGGACACCGCTCTTGTTGAGCTGGCGGGCCAGCGCCTTGGCACCGTGCTTGGTGCGGGTGAAGACCACCGTGCGGCCGGGGGCCGAGGTCAGGTCGACCAGCACCGAGACGCGGTGCTCGCGCGCCAGGTGGAGCACGTGGTGGTCCATCGTCGAGACCGGCGACTGGGCCGAGTCGGCCTGGTGCACGGTGGGGTTGGTCAGGAACTTCTTGACCAGCACGTCGATCGCGTTGTCGAGCGTGGCCGAGAAGAGCAGCCGCTGACCCGAGCGCGGGGTGGCCTCGAGCAGGCGGCGCACGGCGGGCAGGAAGCCCAGGTCGGCCATGTGGTCGGCCTCGTCGAGGATGGTGATCTCGATGTTGGCCAGCGAGCAGTGGCCCTGCTGGATGAGGTCCTCGAGCCGGCCCGGGCACGCCAGGACGATGTCGACGCCGCGCCGCAGGCCGTTGACCTGGGGGTTCTGACCGACGCCGCCGAAGACGGTCTGGGTGGTGAGCCCGGTGGCCTGGGCCAGGGGCGCCAGGGCCTCCTGGATCTGGCCGACCAGCTCGCGGGTCGGGGCCAGGATCAGCGCACGGGGCTTGCCGGCGGCGGGACGCTTGCCCGACTGCACCAGGCGGGTCACGAGCGGGAGCAGGAAGGCGTAGGTCTTGCCGGAGCCGGTGCGGCCACGGCCGAGCACGTCGCGGCCGGCGAGCGAGTCGGGCAGCGTCGCGGCCTGGATGGGCGACGGGACGGTGATGCCGCGTGCGGTCAGGATCGAGACGAGCTCGTCCGGCACGAGGAGGTCGGAGAACGAAGGAACAGATGCAGAAGTCACAGAAGAATCACTCACGTTGGTGTGTCTCACCAAGCTGTCCCGCCGGCGGCGGGAGGGAGTAGCGGGTGCCTCACGAGGAGGGGCGCGGTCCGCGGGCCGATGAAGGCTGCGACACACGCAGGAGCCCGAGGCAAGACTGGACGGGCTGCTGACAGGAACTCTACCGGCTCACGGGTGTATCCCCGCATCGTTGAGCCTCTCTAGGGTGTGCGCATGCCCACTGTCCTGGTGACCGGTGCGACCGGTTTCGTCGGTCGCCGGTTGACGCCCGTCCTGGTCGAGCGCGGCCTCGACGTCCGCGCGATGACGCGCCGACCCGACGACTACGACGGCCCGGGCACCCCCGTCGGCGGTGACGTCGGCGACGCCGACTCCCTGGCCGCGGCCCTGGCCGGCGTCGACGTCGCGGTCTACCTCGTCCACTCGCTCGACGACGACGACTTCGAGCGCAAGGACGCCGAGGCCGCCGCACTCTTCGGACGGGTCGCCGCCGACGCCGGCGTGCGGCAGATCGTCTACCTCGGCGGCCTCGGTGCCGAGGACGAGGAGCTCTCGCCCCACCTGCGCTCGCGCCGCGAGGTCGAAGGCAAGCTCGGCGAGGGCGGCGTGCCGGTGACGGTGCTGCGGGCCGCGATCGTGGTCGGCGCCGGCGGCATCTCGTGGGAGATCACCCGCCAGCTCGTCAAGAACCTGCCCGCGATGGTCGTGCCCAAGTGGGTCAACACCCGCACCCAGCCGATCGCGGTCGACGACGTGATCCGCTACCTCGACGGCGTCATCGGCAACGAGGCGGCCTACGGGCGGGTCCTCGAGATCGGCGGCCCCGAGAAGCTGACCTACCTCGAGATGATGCAGCAGGCCGCGCAGGTGATGCTCGGCCGACGGGTGCCGATCGTGACCGTGCCCGTGCTGACCCCGTCGCTGTCGTCTCACTGGATCGCCTTCGTCACCGACGTCGACACCACCACCGCCAAGAACCTCATCGACTCGATGGCCACCGAGGTGGTCGTCACCGACGAGTCGATCCTCGAGCTCGTGCCGGGCGAGACGATCGCCTACCAGGACGCCGTACGCCAGGCGATCGAGGAGTCGAAGGCGCTGGCCTGACCCGGCTCGTCCGGCACCAGCTGGTGTAGACCACGGAGACCACGGAGCGCTCCGTCCGGCACTATGGGCGCGCTCGGGGGCATGGGGACGCCGACGTCGCCTGTCGTCTCGCTGGACCTCCCCCCGAAAGGTCGGCCGTGCTCCGCACCCGTGCTCCGTTCCTCACCTGCGCCCTCGCCGTCGCTTCGCTGGCCACCTCCGCGCTCGTCGTCGCTCCCTCCCGCGCCAGCGCCGCACCCGACTTCACGGTGGTGCAACCGACGCCCACCACGATGGACGCCGGGTGGAGCCACATGGTGTTCCTCGACGGCCAAGGTGACGTCTTCGGGCTGGGCTCCACCCAGTTCGGCCAGGTCGGTGGCTCGACCACCGCGACCGCCGACGTGCCCCGGAAGGTGCCTCTGCCCGCCGGGGTGAAGGGGGTGTCGGTCTCAGCCGAGTGGGACGACACGCTCGTGTTGGGTGACGACGGGGTGGTCTACGGCACCGGCCGCAACGAGAACCAGCAGCTCACCGGGTCTGGCTCCCGTAGCGGCCTTCAGCCCCTGACCGGACTACCCGGGGGCGTGCGCGCGGTCGACGCGGCGGTCGGCGTACGCCACACGCTCGTGGTCGGTGACGACGGGGTGGTCTACGGTGCAGGGCTCGGCAGCTTCGGCCAGCTCCCGGGCCGATCGAGCGCGTCCACGCTCACCCCGCTCGACACGCTGCCCGGCGGAGCCGTCCCCGCCCGCGTGGAGGCCGGCAACTTCACCAGCTACGTCGTCGCCACCGACGGGCGGCTGTTCGTCTCGGGCTACAACAACTCCGGGCAGCTGACCGGCACCGGCACCAGGACCACCTGGGCCGAGCCGACCGGACTCCCCGCGGACTACGAGGTGGCCGGCGTCATGGGGGGCCTCGAGCACACCCTGCTGGTGCTCGAGGACGGCAGCGTGTGGGGCGCCGGCGACAACAGCAACGGCTCGTTGGGCCTTGGCAGCAACACGGGTAACCAGACGACGTTCGTCGAATCCACGACCGCGCCGTCGGCCGCCGGTGTTGCCGGCGTCGGCGCACGCCAGACCTCGGCGATCGTCGGTGCCGACGGCAACGTCCACCGCACCGGACCGGTGTCGGGCCTCGATGGCCGCAATGCGTTCGACGTCCTGCCCGAGGTGGCCGGGCTGGGCCCGGTGAGCGAGATCAGCGTGAGCCTCGACGGCATCATCGCCCGGACCACCGACGGCGCCCTCTACTACGTCGGCCAGGGCGGCGCCCTCGGCGAGAGCGGGACGGTCGTCGAGCTCAGCCTCGTCCCCGACCAGAACCTGGCGCGCCTGACGGCACCATCCGTCGGCGGTGTAGCACAGGTCGGCAGCACCGTGTCCGCCACCGCCGGGACCTGGTCGCCGGGTTCGGGCACCTCGATCTACCAGTGGCGTCGCGACGGGGCCCCGATCGAGTCCGCGACCGCCTCGACGTACGACGTCACGGCGGCGGACGCCGGGACCGCGCTCAGCGTGACCCAGACCTACACCCGCGTCGGCATCGGCACCGACTCGCAGACCAGCCCCTCGGTCATGGTGCCGCTGCTGACCTTCGCGCCGCTCTCCGTTCCGACCCTGGAGGTGCAGGGCGGCGGTGACCCGCGGGTCGGGAGGACGCTTGTCGCGGGAGGTGGTGGGTGGAGCCCGGACCCGACCAGCAGGTCCTACGTGTGGGTGCGCGACGACGGCACCCCCACGAACATCCCGGGCGAGACCGGCACCACCTACACGTTGACCCCGGCCGACCTCGGCGCGACGGTGACCGTGCGGGAGTCGGTGTCCTCGTCGGCCTACGCCCCGGCGTCGGCTTCGTCGGCGCCGGTGACCGTGCTGCCCGGGCTGCTCGCCGCGCCCACGACCCTGCCAGTCGTCGCCGGGACCCCCACGGTCGGCCAGACCCTGTCGGTCGCGACGCCCGGCACCTGGGGCCCCGGTGTCACCCTCGGCTACGAGTGGCTCGTGGACGGTGACGTAGCTGGCACCGGCGCGTCCTTCCCCGTGCCCGCCTCCGCCGTCGGCCTTCCGGTCCGGTTGCGTGAGACCGCCACACGCACCGGCTTCACCTCCAGCAGTCAGGAGACTCCCGCCCAGACCGTGCTGCCCGGGACCCTGACGGTGGCACCGACCACGCTCGCAGGCACGGCCCGGGTGGGCTCCACCCTGAGCGTGTCCGGCGGCGCGGTGAGCGCAGGCACCCGGTCCGTCGAGTGGCTGCGCGACGGGGTCGTCCTGCCGGGCGTGACCGGGACGACGTACAAGCTGGTCCCGCTCGACGGGGGGCGCCTCATCACGGTCCGCATCACCGCCCGCGCGCCGGGCTACACGACGGCCTCGCGGGTCTCGAGCGGGCGCGCCGTGGCGGCCCACAACACCGTGCGTCCGTCCCTGGCAGGGTCCGCCCGGGTCGGCACCACCCTCCGCGCGTCGAAGGGCACGTGGAACGCGCCTGGCCACGCCTTCAGGTACCAGTGGCTGGCGGGCTCGAAGGCCCTCTCCGGCGAGACGGGGGCAACGCTCAAAGTGGTGCGCGGCCTGGCCGGCAAGGAGGTCTCCGTCCGGGTCAGTGCCGTACGCCGCGGCTACCCGACGGTGACGCTGACCAGCGCGACCAAGAGGGTGCCGCGCAGGTAGCACGACCTCACCTCACCTCACCCGCACCGGCGCCAGCACCACCGGCTGACGGGGGGTGACAGCCGCCGCGCGGCCGGACACCAGAGGGCTAGACGCCGAAGATGGCGGGCAGCGCGAAGAGCATCGTCAGCGACCACGTGCAGTGGGTGATGATCGGGGCGAGGATGCCGCCGGAGGCGCGGCGCTGCAGGCCGACGATGAGGCCGAGCAGGATCGCGGCGAAGGCAAGCATCACGTTGCCGGTGGCGGCCGTGGCGATCGTGTAGGCCACGGTGGTCCAGGCGACGGGGTGGCGGGTGATGGCGGCGTAGGCCGCGCCGCGGAAGAAGAGCTCCTCGGCGACGCCGTTGACGGCGGTGACGAAGACGAGGACGGGCAGGTAGCCCTCGCTGGCGAAGCCCAGGACGTTGCGGATCTGGTCGGCCAGCGGGTCGATCTCGCGGACCACGAGCGCGCCGACGACGAAGATGCCGGCGAGCGCGGCACCGAGCAGGAGCGGCTGGACGATGGGCCGCGCCTCCATGTCGTGACGCACGATGCGACCGAGGTGGAGGGGGCCGGAGGCGAAGGCGCCGACGGTCCAGACGCCGGCCAGCACCAGCGACATCACCACGAACGCGGTGCTGCCCTGCTCGAGGCGCAGGAGCACGCCCAGCACGACCGCGCCGAGGACGACGAAGCCGGCGGTCACCACCTGGCGGCGGCGCAGCGCCTGCGGGGTGTCGCGGTGGTCGCGCGGGACGACGTCCCACAGCGACCGCTGCATCCACTGCTTCACCACGACACTCACCCCTCGCCGTACACGTTATCGGCGAGGGGTGAGGAGGCGGTGACGGTGTCTACTTCGTCAGTCCGTCCTTGATGTCCTTGGCGGCGTCCTTGACCTTCTCGACGCCGTCCTTGAGCGAGGCGGAGGCCTGGTCGCCCTTGCCCTCGGCCTCGAGCTCCTCGTTGCCGGTGGCCTTGCCGGTGGCTTCCTTGCCCTGACCCTTGAGGTCTTCGGTCTTGTTGCTGATCTTGTCTCCGAGGCCCATGGTGCGGCTCCTTCTCGGTCGGGTGCGACGCCGGACGACGACGCCATCACTCCCACACAAACACGGGGCCGGTCGCCGGACACCACCCGCAAAGGGGTCACTCAGCCCGGATCAGGTGAACTGCAGCACACCGTCGTCGATCTTGCCGGTACGGATCGTGCGGACGTCGGCGTAGTAGTTCTGCTTGAGCGCCCACGGCGCGCGGTCACCCTGGCGCGGCAGGTCGCCGAGCGCGCGCTGGACGTAGCCGGAGGCGAGGTCCATGAAGGGGCGCTCGCCCACGCTGTCGTCGCGGACCGGCACGACGGCCCGGGTACCGGTCTCGTCCATGTGCGTGAGCAGCCGGACGACGTACTCGCCGACGAGGTCGGCCTTGAGCGTCCAGGAGGCGTTGGTGTAGCCGATGGTGAAGACGAAGTTGGGCAGGCCGCTGACCATCAGGCCCTTGTAGGTCATGGTCTCGCTGGGCACGAACGTCTTGCCGTCGACGGTCACCTCGATGCCGCCGAAGAGCTTGAGCTTGAGCCCGGTGGCGCTGACGATGATGTCGGCCTCGAGCTCGCGGCCCGACGAGAGCCGGATGCCCGTGGGCGTGAACGTGTCGATCGTGTCGGTGACGACCTCGGCCTTGCCCGAACGCAGCGCGCGGAACAGGTCGGAGTTGGGCACGACGCACAGCCGCTGGTCCCAGACGTTGTAGGGCGGCTGGAAGTGCTCGTCGTAGGAGACGCCCTCGGGCAGCTGGCGCTCGGTGAAGCGACGCACGAGCTTCTTGGAGACGTCGGGCAGGCGCTGGGCGAGCTGGTAGTTGGCGACCAGCTTGGCGATGTTGGCGGTGCGGACGATGGGATAGCTGACCTTGGTCGGCAGGCGCCGCAGGGCGACGGCGAGCGGGTCCTTGCCGGGCTGCGGGAGGATGTAGGTCGGCGTGCGCTGCAGCATCGTGACCTTGCCGGCGGTCGGCGCCATCGACGGCACCAGGGTCACCGCGGTGGCACCGGAGCCGATGACGACGACCTTCTTGCCCGCGTAGTCGAGGTCCTCGGGCCAGAACTGCGGGTAGACGACCTGTCCGCCGGCGGCCTCGAAGTCTTCACGTCCGGGGAAGACCGGCGCGTGCCCGGTCTCGTAGTCGTAGTAGCCGGTGGCGCCCCACAGGAACGAGGCGGTCATGGTGAGCTCGGCGCCGTCGTGGTCGACGGTGACGGTCCAGCGTGCCGTCTCGCTGTCCCAGCTGGCGGCGGTGACCTTGTAGCGGTAGCGGATGAGCTTGTCGACGCCGTACTCCTCGGCGACGGTGCGCACGTAGTCGAGGATCAGCTCGCCGTCGGCCAGCGAGGTGTCGCTGGGCCAGGGGCGCCACTTGTAGCCGAAGGTGAACATGTCGGAGTCGGAGCGGATGCCGGGGTAGCGGAAGAGGTCCCACGTGCCGCCGCTGGCCTCGCGCGCCTCGAGCAGGGCGAGGGTGCGGTCGGGGAAGGCGGTCTTCAGCTGGCAGGCGGCGCCGATGCCGCTCAGGCCGGCGCCCACGATCAGGACGTCGACGTGCTCAGGAGTGCTCATGGACTGAGGGTAGAACCTTATTGACAGATGTTCAACAGGCTGGGAGGTACGTCGTGCGCGAGGCACGAGCGC
>CALRVO020000086.1:0-10701 GCA_943371595.1 Sphingomonas paucimobilis | reverse complement strand
CACCCGAACGCCGACGACGGCGACGGTTGCGGTTGCCCGACCCGGCCGGCTTGTCGGTCGACCCGGCCGCAGCGTGCTCGGTGCCCTCGGGCGACGACGCTCCGGCAGCATCGCCGGCAGCGCCGCCCGCACCACCGCGCGTGCGGGTGCGGTTGCGGTCCGAGCGCTCGCGAGGCTTGCGGTCGCGGTCACCGTCGCGGCCACCGTCACGTCCGCCGCGGCCGCCGCGGCCGCCGTCGCGGTCCTCGCGCGGCTTGCGCTCGACCGGTGCGGCGTCGACGATGCGGCCCTTGGTGCCCGGGGCGATGCCCTGGTCGTGGTAGAGGTGCTCGGAGGTCGAGTAGGTCTCCTGCGGCTCGTCGAACGGCAGGTCGAGCGCCTTGTTGATCATCTTCCAACGGTGCACGTCGGCCCAGTCGACGAACGTGATCGCGGTGCCGGTGGCGCCGGCGCGACCGGTGCGGCCGATGCGGTGCACGTAGGTCTTGTCGTCCTCGGGGCAGGTGTAGTTGATGACGTGGGAGACGCCCGCCACGTCGATGCCGCGGGCGGCGACGTCGGTGGCGACGAGCACGCGGATCTTGTTCTCGCGGAACTTGGTCAGGGCCTTCTCACGCGCGATCTGCGCCATGTCGCCGTGCAGCGGGGAGGCGCTGAAGCCGCGCTCGGCGAGGTCGTCGGCGATGCGCTGCGACTGCCGCTTGGTGCGGGTGAAGACGATGATCTTGTCGGCGTCCTCGGCCTGCAGGACCCGGCCGATGATCTCGGGCTTGTCGAGGTCGTGGGCCAGGTAGATGAACTGGGCGGTCGCCGGAACCATCGTGGTGTCGTAGGACGACTCGGCGCGGATGTTCATCGGGTGGCGCATGTGGGTGCGCGCCAGCGCCACGATCGCCGCCGGCATGGTGGCCGAGAACAGCATCGTCTGCCGGGTCTCGGGCGTCATCCGCAGGATGCGCTCGACGTCGGGCAGGAAGCCCAGGTCGAGCATCTCGTCGGCCTCGTCGAGCACCAGTGCGTGCACGTGGGACAGGTCGAGGGCCTTGCGGTTGGCCAGGTCGATGAGTCGGCCGGGGGTGCCGACGACGATGTCGACGCCCTCGACGAGCGCGTCGAGCTGGCCGTCGTAGCCGACGCCGCCGTAGACGGTGAGCACGCGCAGGCCACGGTCGGCGCTGGCGAGGGTGAGGTCGCTGGAGACCTGGAGCGCCAGCTCGCGGGTCGGGGCCACGATGAGCGCCTGCGGCTTGCCCTGGGGCATGTCGGCGTAGTCGGGGTCCTTGGGGGAGACGCTGCGCTGGAGCACCGGGATGCCGAACGCCAGGGTCTTGCCGGTGCCGGTGCGGGCCTGGCCGATGAGGTCGGTGCCCATCAGGGCGACCGAGAGGGTCATCTCCTGGATGGCGAAGGGTTTGACGATGCCGTGGCGCTCGAGCGCGTCGCAGATCTCGGGGTGCACCCCGAGGCCGCGGAAGCTGACGACGTCGCGGGCCTCACGGGTCTCGTTGACCTCGGAGGTGTCGTCGATCTCGGGGTGTACGGCGGGGGTCTCGCTGGTCTCGCTGGTCACGTGTTCTGCTTTCGGAGTCTCGAGGAGTCGGAGGCCGGCGCGACGGCGCCGGCAGGCGCATCGTGCGGCCGACTCGCGAGAGCAGTGGTGGTGCGGTCAACCGCGCACATACGGGAGCGGGTCACGACGTACGTCGACCTGCTCGTGGGGTCAGTCTATCGGTAGGGTTCGACCATGGCTGAATCTGCCGAGATCGATCCTGGCGTGTTCGGTGACGACCCCGGCTACCGCGCGGCCGTCATCGACCTCCTCGGGGTGATCTCCTACGGCGAGATCACCGCCTTCGAGCGCCTCGCCGAGGACGCCAAGCTCGCGCCCCGCATGCAGGACAAGATGGCGTTGGCGACGATGGCGGCGACCGAGCTCGGCAAGGTCGCCCCGCTCCACCAGCGGATCACCGAGCTCGGCGGCGACCCGATCGAGGCGATGGCCCCGTTCGGCCGCGCGATCGACGAGTTCCACCGCCACACCGCACCGTCCGACTGGCTCGAGGGACTGGTCAAGGCGTTCGTCGGTGACGGTCTCGCCGACGACTTCTACCGCGAGATCGCCGCGTTCCTCGACCCGGTCACCCGCGACCTCGTGGTCCGCTCGATGGACGACGACGGCGGTCACGCCGTGTTCGTCGTCGACCGGGTCCGCGCGGTCATCGCCGCCGACCCCACGGTCGGGGGCCGCCTGGCGCTGTGGGGCCGCCGGCTCATGGGGGAGGCGCTCACGCAGGCGCAGCGGGTCGCGGCCGACCGCGACTCCCTCACCGCCCTGCTCACCGGCGGCGTCGACCGCCCCGGTCTCGACCTGGCCGCGCTCGGCCGGATGTTCACCCGGCTCACCGAGCGGCACGCCGCCCGGATGGCCGAGCTCGGCCTCGACTCCTAGCCCGCGGGCGTCCAGACGCCTAGACGTAGCGGGCGGCGGCGTACTGCTGCGGCAGGTCGGCGGCGACCTCGCCACGACCGGCGAGCTCGTCGAGGGCCTGCACCGCGAGGTCGCGACTGTCGAAGACGTACGTCGCGAGCAGGACGAGCTTCTTGACCTGCTCGACCGGCCACGTCGAGAGCGTGCGCAGGTCGCGCAGGTAGACCGCGTCGCCGTCGACGAGCTGGCTGCGGTGCAGCCCGCCGCCGTCGCCGCCGGTCTCGGACTGCGAGCCGTGGAGGTGCACGGACTTCTGGAACAGGAACTTGTGCAGGCAGAAGCCCTGCGCGACGAGCTCGGCGTGCACGTCGGCGAAGGTCGGTGCGTCGCGGTAGAGCGGGAAGAAGCTGACCTCGGGCACGACGCAGAGCGCGGACGCCAACGACCGACGGCCGTGGCGGAAGACGGCCAGCTCGCCGCCCTGGACGTCGATCTTGAGCAGGTCGAGCGCCGGCAGGTCGGGCACGTCGTCGAGGGCGGTCAGCACGAGCGGGATCGTCTCGCGCAGCCGGGTGCCCTCGCGCCACCCCTCGTCGCCGATCAGGTCGATCGAGGCCTCGTCGATCTCGAAGGTCGAGGCGAAGCCGCTGCTGCGGAAGACGTGCAGCTCGGCGGGACCGGGACGACCGAGCGCGTGGGGGAAGTAGACCTCGCGGGCCGGGTCGCGCCCCTGCAGCCGGGCGAAGGCCTCGGGCTGCGGCTCGAAACCGACGACCCGGCACCGGCCCAGGCCGAGCAGGCGCGTGTAGGCCGGCAGCTCCAACGGGTTGGCGCCGACGTCGACGACCACGACCGGGTCGGTGAGGGCGAGGGCCTCGAGCAGCCGCTGCGTCTGCTCGACGGGGCCCAGGGCGGTCAGCCGGTCGAGCACCGCCACGCAGTGGCCGACCACGGTCTGCGGCAGCGCCGCCCCCTCACCCGGCGGGATCGTCGCGACCAGGAAGCGCCGCGGGCCGACGCGCTCGAGCCCGAGGCGGCGTACGAGGGGGGCGTCGACCGGGGCACGGGCGATGACCTCGACGCGCCACTCGCCGCGCCGCTCACCGCGGCTGACGTCGAAGGAGACCGGTGCCCCGTGCACGAGGTAGTCGAGGACGACCACCCGCCGCTCGAAGACCCACGCCTGGTGGAAGTCGACAGGGGCATGCACGAGCGCGGCCAGCGGGGCGACCGCGGCCAGCAGGGTCTCGGTGCGCCACCCGGAGCGCAGAGGGTGCATGCCGAGGACGGCTCAGCTGCGGAAGCCGACCGTCCCGGCGACCCCGCCACCGATCTCGACGTAGGCGATCTTGGCGGCCGGGACGACCACCTTGCGGCCCTTGGTGTCGGTGAGCGTCACGACGCCCTCGCCCGCGACCGCGTCGGCGACGAGCTTCTCGACCGCCTCCGCGGTGTCGTCGGTGTCGACGACGAGCTCACGGGGTGAGTGCTGGACACCGATCTTGACCTCCATGGGAGGGCTCCTTCTGTCGCGTACGGGTGTGCGGGGTGCTGCTGTGCAGGATCACACAGCGACGGGTGTCAGTCGGTGAGGGGGTAGCCACGGATGCCGCGCCAGGCCAGCCCCGAGACGAGCGCGACGGCCTGGTCACGGTCGAGGCCGCCGGCCTCGGAGAGCCAGTAGCGCGCGCTGACCTGCGACATCCCGACCAGCGAGACCGCGAGCAGCCGCGAGGCCTCGTCGGGCAGCCCGGTGTCGTCGTGGATGACGTCGGCGATCATCGCTGCGCACTCGGTGGTCACCCGCTCGACGTGGACGCGGACCGCGGGGTCGTTGGTCAGGTCGGACTCGAAGACCAGCCGGAACGCCCCGGTCTCGCTGCCGACGTAGTCGAAGAACGCCTCCATCGCGGCACCGACGCGCTGCTTGTTGTCGTGGGTCGAGGCGAGCGCGACCCTGCAGTTCTCGATCACGGCGTCGCAGGCGCTGTCGAGCAGCGCGAGGTAGAGCTCGAGCTTGCCGGGGAAGTGCTGGTAGAGCACCGGCTTGGACACCCCGGCCTTCTCGGCGATGTCGTCCATCGCCGCGGCGTGGTAGCCGTTGTGGACGAAGACCTCGAGCGCCGACTCGAGCAGCTGGGCGCGTCGTTCGCGGCGGGGGAGACGACCGCCGCGCGGGCGTGCGCTGTCGAGGTCGGGGGGTGTCGTGGCCACGACCGAACACTACCCGCGGGTCCGGATGACGGGACGTGCCGCACCGTGGCCGGGGAACGCGTGGGAACAATGGAGGTGACGGGGAGCGTTCTCGTCAGACCACGAGCACGGTCCGCACCACCCACAGAGGAGTACACCCGTGAGCCTTCCCGCGCTGGTCGAGCCGGCCGACGAGCTGACCATCGACGAGGTACGCCGCTACAGCCGTCACCTGATCATCCCCGACGTCGGGATGACCGGGCAGAAGCGGCTCAAGAACGCCAAGGTGCTGGTGATCGGGGCCGGTGGTCTCGGCAGCCCGGCGCTCCTCTACCTCGCCGCGGCAGGCGTCGGCACCCTCGGCATCGCCGAGTTCGACGAGGTCGACGAGTCCAACCTGCAGCGCCAGATCATCCACACGCAGTCCGACATCGGGAAGTCGAAGGCGGTCTCGGCCAAGGAGTCCATCCTCGAGGCCAACCCCTACGTCAACGTGGTCCTGCACGAGGAGCGCCTCGACAACGACAACGTGATGCAGGTCTTCGAGGGCTACGACCTCATCGTCGACGGCACCGACAACTTCGCGACCCGCTACATGGTCAACGACGCCGCCTACTTCCTGAAGATCCCCTACGTGTGGGGGTCGATCTACCGGTTCGACGGTCAGGCCTCGGTGTTCTGGCCGCACTCCGGTCCCGACGCCCCCTGCTACCGCTGCCTCTACCCCGAGCCGCCGCCGCCGGGCATGGTGCCGAGCTGCGCCGAGGGCGGCGTGCTGGGCGTGCTGTGCGCCAGCATCGGCTCGATCCAGGTCAACGAGGCGATCAAGGTCCTCACCGGCATCGGTGACCCCGCCGTCGGCAAGCTCGTCATCTACGACGCCCTCGAGCTGGAGTGGCGCAAGCTCAAGGTCCGCAAGGACCCCGGCTGCGCGCTGTGCGGTGACAACCCCACCGTGACCGGCCTGATCGACTACGACGCCTTCTGCGGCGCCATCTCCGAGGAGGCCGCCGACGCCGCCGCCGGCTCGACGATCTCGGTCACCACGCTCGAGCACATGCTCAAGGAGCGCGAGGAGGGCAGCCGTGACTTCGTCCTCGTCGACGTGCGTGAGCCCAACGAGTTCGAGATCAACCGCATCCCCGGCTCGGTGCTGATCCCCAAGGGCGACTTCCTCAACGGCTCGGCCCTCGAGCAGCTTCCGTCCGTCGACTCCGGCACGCAGGTCGTCATGCACTGCAAGTCCGGCGTCCGCTCGGCCGAGACCCTCGCCATCGTCAAGGGCGCCGGCTACGACGACGCCGTGCACGTCGGCGGCGGCGTGGTGGCCTGGGTCAACCAGGTCGACCCCTCCCAGCCCAGCTACTGAACTGGTCGAGGCCGGTGGCCTCGCGCCCACCCTGGTGGGGCCTAGCCATTCGTGACTAGGTGGGCATAACCCGAACGGGCCGGGCTCGTTGTGCCTCACGTCACGTCGAGCCCGGTCCGCCCTCGGGTGGGTCGGCCTATCGGGAGGACCCACCGAGCATGCGCCTGACCACCAAGATCGCCGTCGCCGCGGTCGCCACCACCGTCGCCCTCGGGACGACGCTCGTCGGGGCCGCGCCCAGCAGCACCGCGGCCGGCACGCGCGTCACCTCGTTCGCCCCGGCGGCGAGCGCGACCATCACGCCCGGGGTGCAGATGTACACCCAGGGCGCCCAGTGCACCGGCAACTTCGTCTTCACCGACGCCTCCGGCGGGGTCTACGTCGGGTACGCCGCCCACTGCGCCGGTCTCGGCGAGGCCACCGACACCAACGGCTGCCTCAACGAGTCGGTGCCACTGGGCACCACGGTCACCTTCAACAAGGGTGGGTCGCTCATCGACGAGGGCACCCGGCTCGGCTCGGGCACCCTCGCCTACAGCTCGTGGCGCACCATGCGCGCCAACGGCGAGACCGACGCCAACACGTGCGCCTACAACGACTTCGCCCTGGTCAAGGTGAGCGCCGCCGACGTCGGCAAGGTCAACCCGAGCATCCCGTTCTGGGGCGGCCCGACCGGCATCGACACCGACGGCACGGCCGCCGGCGACCGGGTGTGGTCCTACGGCAACTCCAGCCTGCGCTTCGGTCTCACCCCGCTCTCGCCCAAGACCGGCATCAGCCTCGGTGACTCCGCGGCCGACGGCGGGTGGAGCCACCCGCTCTACACCGTCACCCCGGGCGTGCCCGGCGACTCCGGCTCGGCATTCATGAGCGCCGACGGCAAGGCGATCGGCACCCTGTCGACCCTCGGCCTGGCCCCGCTGCCGCTGTCCAACAACATCGGTGACCTCGCCAAGGAGCTGGCCTACGCCCAGGCCCACTCCGGCATCGCGGGTCTCCAGCTGACCCGCGGCACGGTCGCGTTCGACCCGATCCTCTGACCCACGGCCACCGCGCGGCACGACCGCACGGCGCCCGGTCGGCCCCGTCTGCTCCCGGGAGCGGACGGGGCCGGTGTCGTCGTGCCCGGCGCCGGATCCGTGACCGCATCGTGACCGGCGGCGGGGGACTGAGGGTGCGTGCGGCCGGGTACCTTGCGGCCATGACCGACGGCCGCCCGGCGCCGCCCGCGGCGGCGAGGACGGGGGTCACCGCCGCCGTCGCCGTGCTGGCGGCGACGGTCACGGTCCTGGTCCTGGTGGTCTCGGTCTGGGCGGCCACCGCGGGTCCCGACGACCCGATGCGCGGCAACGGCTCCCCGCCCGAGCGGGTCAGCGCCCCGCCGCCGACCCTCGAGGAGACCGCCGACCCCGACGGCCGACCGAGCGACGACATGCCCCCCGACGAGCGTGGCTCGCTGATCACCACGATCCTGGGGTCCGTCGTCCTGGCGGTCGCCGTGCTGGTCGCGCTCGGTCTCCTGTGGTTGCTGGGCAACGCCCTCTGGCGGGCGCGCGGCGTCCGCCTGCACCGGCGTCACCGCGAGCCCGAGCCGCCGCCGCTCGACCCCGTCACCGCGGTCGCGCGCGTGATGGTCGCCGACGCCGCCGAGCAGGAGGACCTGTTGACGTCGGGCACCCCGCGCAACGCGGTCGTGCAGTGCTGGCACCGCTTCGAGCTGCAGGCCGCGCGGGCCGGGGTGCCCCGGGAGCAGTGGGAGACCTCGGCCGAGTTCACCCTGCGCCTCCTCGAGCTCGTCGAGGCCGACGCCCACTCGGTCGCGCGGCTCTCCGAGCTCTACCGCGAGGCCAGGTTCTCCGAGCACGAGGTGGGGGAGGAGGCCCGGGCGGCCGCCCTCGAGACCCTGCGGGCCATCCACCGCGACCTGCGCACCCTGCTCAGCGGTGGTCGCCTGTGAACCCCGTCGTGCAGCGGTGGGTACGCCGCCTGGTCGCCTCGGCCCTGGCCGCCGCCCTCGTCGTGGTGGTGGCCAACGCGCTCGACTACGACCCCGAACCGGTGCGCGTGGTGCTGCTCTGCCTGGTGCTGGCGGCCGGCGTCGGGCTGCTGCTCGACGGACTGCCCGGCCGCGAACCCGAGTGGTACCCCACCCCCACCCACCCGCCGGTGCACGCGGGCCGCGACGCCCTGACGCAGGCCCACGTACGCCTGCTCGAGGACCACCAGCGCAGCCGCCACCCCGACGCCCTGCTGCGTGAGCGCCTCACGGCCCTGGCCGAGGTGGCCCTTCTCGCGCGCCACGGCGTCGGCGTCCACTCCGAGCGGGGCCGCGCCCTGCTCGGACCCGAGCTCGTCGAGGTCGTGCACGGCCCCGTCGTCCGTCTCCCCCCGCGCCGCATCGACCGGTTGCTGCGCCAGATCGAGGACCTGTGATGACCCCGACCCAGCCGCCCACCCCGCCCACCCCGCCGACTCGTCCGACGCTCCCGACACCCCCGTCAGCCGAGCCCGTGACGCCGCTCGCCCCGGCGGCTGCGGCCCAGCTGACCGCCGGGATCCTCGACGAGGTCGAGAAGGCCGTGGTCGGCAAGCGTCAGCCGCTCACCCTCGTGCTGGCCGCCGTGCTGGCCAAGGGCCACGTGCTCATCGAGGACCTGCCGGGCCTGGGCAAGACCCTCACGGCGCGTTCCTTCGCCCAGGTGCTGGGGCTCGACTTCTCCCGTGCCCAGTTCACCCCCGACCTGCTGCCGGCCGACCTGACCGGGTCGTTCCTCTACGACCAGCGGCGCGGGGAGTTCGACTTCCGGGCCGGGCCGATCTTCGCCGGGCTGCTGCTGGCCGACGAGATCAACCGGACCCCTCCCAAGACGCAGTCGGCTCTGCTGGAGGCGATGCAGGAGCGCCAGGTCACGGTCGAGGGGCGCACCTTCGCCCTGCCCGACCCGTTCTGTGTGCTCGCCACCGCCAACCCGGTCGAGTACGAAGGCACCTACCCGCTGCCCGAGGCCCAGCTCGACCGGTTCCTGCTGCGCGTGGCGTTCGGCTACCCGAGCTCCGACCACGAGTACGACGTGGTCACCCGGCGGCTCGAGCGGCGCCGCGAGGAGACCGTGCTCGACCAGCTCACCGACGCCGCCGGTCTGCGTGCCCTCCAGGCCACGGTCGAGGAGGTCCGCGTCGACCCCAGCGTCGGTCGCTACTGCGTCGCCCTGGCCACCGCCACCCGCCGCCACGGGCACGTGCTCACGGGTGCCTCGCCGCGTGGGTCGCTCGGGCTGGCCCTCACGGCCCGCGCGTTCGCGGCGATGCGGGGGCGCGACTACGTGGTGCCCGAGGACGTCAAGGCCGTGGCCACCTCGGTCCTGGCCCACCGGATCTCGGTCAAGCCCGAGCTGTGGATGACCGACGCCAGCGGGGCCAGCGTGGTGGGCGACGTCCTCACGACGGTCCCGACGCCGGCGACCCTGGACGGACCGCGCGGGTGACGAGCGGCCCGGGGTGGGAGCCCACGGGGGGCCTGCTCCGTGCGGTCGTCGTCGGCGCGGCCGGCCTCGCGTGGGCGGTGGTCGGCGGGGAGCCGGCGCTGCTGGTGCTCGCTGCGCCCCTGCTCGTCGCCGTGGTGCCGGCGGTGCTGCGCCGGCCGCGCTCGACCCCGTCGTTGTGGGGCACCGTCGACCGGGTCTCGATGCACGAGGGGCAGAGCGCGGTGCTCACCCTCGCGGTCGGTGACGCCGGGCCCGCCGACGTCGAGCAGGTCACGCGCGTCGTGACGCTCGCGCCCTTCGAGCGGGCCTCGCCGGCCGACGGGCACCTGTCGGTGCTGGGCTGCGACGTCGAGGACCACCAGGTCGTGATCAGCCCGCGACGCTGGGGCACCCGCACCCTCGGCGAGGAGCGTGTCTCGCTGACCAGTGCGTGGGGCGGCTTCCGCTGGGGCCCGGTCGTGGTGCCGGGCCGGTCGGTCCGGGTGCTGCCGTCGGCGGCCTACACCTCGCGGGCGGAGGCGCCACACCCGCGCGGCCTCGTCGGCGCCCACCGCTCGGACCGGGCCGGGGCCGGCACCGAGCTGGCCGGCATCCGCTCGTTCCAGGTCGGTGACCGGCTGCGCCGGATCAACTGGCGCGTCTCGGTGCGCACCGGCGACCTGCACGTCACCACCACCCGCGCCGAGCAGGACGCCGGGCTGCTGCTCGTCGTCGACCTGTGCGCCGAGCACGGCACCTCCGGCGGCGTCGACGGGACCGCCAGCAGCCTCGACCTCACCGTGCGCGCCGCCGCGGCGCTGGCCGAGCACGCGGTCCGCACCGGCGACCGGGTGGCCCTGCGCCCGATCGGCGGTCGGTCGCGCCCCGTCGCCCCGGGGGCGGGCCGGCGTCACCTGCGCCGGGTGCTCGGCACCCTGGCCGACGTCCGACCCGGGTCCACGCCCTACGACGACGTGAGCCGGCTCGACCTGCGCGTGGGGGCCGGTACCACGGTCGTGGTGCTCACGCCGCTGCTCGTCGACGCCGTCGCCACCACCGCCGCCAACCTGGTGCGTCGCGGACTGCCCACCCTCGTGGTCGACACCCTGCCGCCGGACGCGCGCCCCGCGCCCGGCGACTCCGACGCGGGCCTGGTCGACCTCGCGTGGCGGATGCGGCGCCTCGAGCGCGAGCAGGTCCGGGTCGCCCTCGACGCCCTCGGCTGCCCGGTCGTCGCGTGGCGCGGA
>CALRVO020000085.1:0-10760 GCA_943371595.1 Sphingomonas paucimobilis | reverse complement strand
CGGGACGATCATGAAGCAGGTTCCGTTGGTGGCAGCCAGGTCACCGGCACCGCACTTGGTCAGGTCCTTGATCCGCAGGTCTGGCAGTGCGGCTCCCGCGGGCACCCCGTCCACGACCTTCACGCAGTCAGCCATGCCGGCTGGACGCTGCCCCTCGGACCCCGGGATCGTCGCCCACGGCGACGGTGCTGGGACCCAGGACTTGGTGCTGGTGCTCCAGCGCCACCGGATCGTGCGCGCCTCTCGGTGCGTGTCGACGACGAGCTGCGGGCAGTTCGCTGTCTCGACGGTGCGTTCCTGGGTGACCGGGGCCGGCTGCGGGCAGGTCGTGGGACTGGGCGCGCTGGCGCACGTCGGAGAGGATCGCGCCACGATCCTGACCCTGATGACGTTCGAGATGTCGATCCGCCTGCCGCGGGCGTAGAGCACGGTGCGGAACGCGACCTGTCCCGGGGTGGACACGTACTGCGCCGGGAAGCGATAGGTGCCACCTGTCACGAACTGTTGGGCGCGGTTGGTCCACATCGGACGGCCGCTCATGAGCCGCTGGACGACGAGTCGGTGCCGGCCCGGGCCCAGGTGTCTGGTGCGACCCTGGATCGGGATCGGGGCTTGGACGTAGCGCGAGCCCACTTGCCTGAGAGTCGCGGCGGGCTTGGCGCGGTCGCTGGCGACGGCGCGCGCGACGGAAGCTGCGTCGCTTGCCGCGACCTGGTCATGGTCGGGCACGACGGCCCGGGACGGCGGGGGGATCGCTGACACGAGCAGCACGGCGAGCACTGCGGTCGTGAGACGACGGGGCGAGATGGCACGACGTGGACTGCGCACAGGGCTTCCTTCGCGAAGAGGTACTGGGGCCTCCAGCGTGTGCTCGATACCAGCACTCGGCCTCGCACGGGTGGCGGATAGTGCCTACGCCATTTGCGCGCACAGGGGGACTCGCACGGCGGGCACCCGCTGCCACCACCGATGGCCCCGGTGAGACCCGGGGCCATCGGTGGCGGCGCGCTGGTGCCCGCCGTCGATCAGACGAGGCCGAGGTGCGCGCTGCTCACGGGGTGATCTCGCGGACGCTGCCCTTCTTGTACTGGAGTCCGTTGGTGCCGACCCCGTCGCTGCGGAAGTAGACGGAGATGTTCGGCTTGCCCGACTCGGAGCCGGTGCGCGACGCACTGGCCGTCAGCCGCATCGCAGGATCGATGCCGGACTTGCAGGGCGTGCCTCCCCGTCCGAAGTTGGTGCCGTTGTCGATGAGCTCGTTGACCTTGGTCCACGTGCCGCCGTTGGCGCCATCGGTGGTGTCGATGTAGCTCTCGAGCTTGACGTTGCCGTCCGGCAGGTCGTACGCGACGTACTTGTAGCCGATCCACGTGTTCTTCGTGTTGGCCGTCCAGCCGGGAACGACCTTGTTCTGGACCGCCACGGAGCCCGGGTGGCTCGTCTCCTTCTCGAAGTCGATGTGGCCGTCGTACCGGAAGCGGGCAGCCATGCCGCGGGTGTCGCAGGGATTGGCGCCCTCGGAACCGGTCGTGCCGTGGTTCGACCGTGCGACCGCCACCATGCCGCCCCACGGGGTGCCGCTGTCAGCGACGCGCCTGAAGTACATCGTGATCTCGACGTTGCGCCACTGGTCGACCTTGGCGGGATCATGGACGTACATCCGCGGAACGGAACCGGAGATGCTGAGGATGCCGTCGCCCTTGGTGCTGTAGGAAGCACTGCCGTGGTCGGCGTCGAACCACGAGTCCCGAGGATCGATGCCGTTGAAGCTACGGGCGACGCCGTTGTCCCAGGTCGACGTCCAGTTCTTTCCCCCAGGCAGGCTGGAGTAGAGCTGCTTCACGCCGAACTTGTCGACACCGGTCGGAGCCGGAGCCGGAGCTGGAGCCGGAGCTGGAGCCGGAGCCGGAGTGGGAGCCGGAATGGGGGTGGGTGCGGGAGTGGGAGCGAGAGTCGGCCAGGTCCAGCCGGGGATCTGGCTGATCCTGGTTCCGATCGTCGCGTAGGTGATCAGGAAGGTGCGGGCCTTGCCGTGTCCTGAGAGCACCAGGCCGTTGGCCGGGACCGTCATGCCTCCGACGCCGAGCTGCCTGGTCACGACGACGCCGTCGACGACCCCGACCTCCGTCCCGTACTGGTTGGTGGGTGCCTTTCCGGTGGTGTAGGCGACCAGCTGATCGGTTCTACGCGGAACGTTGAAACCGGTGAAGACGTAGGAGCTGGTGCCGATCGCGACGTGGTTGGTGGGCACGGCGGCGGCCGTCGAGGCGACGCCGAGCTGGGCTGCTGCTGCCGTCACCGCAAGGGTGAAGAGGGCAAGCAGGAGTCGTTTGTGGAGGTTCAATGCGATGCTCCGGGAGTAGAGGGACTGACCTACGAGACGCCCCCCCGGGGGTGTCCAGTGTGAACCGGCGCGCAGCCAAAAATCCCGAGCTTCCGCGAAGCCTGACCGTTCGGGCGACCCCCACTAGTCCCCTGAGGACAGACCAAAGGTCCCTGAACTCGCGCTACGCCCCGTCGTACGTTGTCGATGGAGCCACCAGGAAGTGATGTCTCTCTCGGGCTGTAGGACGCCGCGAGGGTCGCTCGCGCCATCACGCCGGAGGTTCAACATGCCCGTGATCCGTACAGCGCTGGCAGCCGCACTGACTGCGGTCGTCTGCCTCGTCGCACCACCGGCGACCGCGGCAGACTCGGTGACGGTGGCCGGCCAGACCCGTGTGCTCAACGGGACCAACGTCTACCGCGCCACCAACTACCTCGTCCTGTACACGCCGGCCAGGGGTGCGACGACCGGGACCAACGTCTACGGCTACGAGGCGGTCGTCATCGACGGGAAGGTGACGAGGGCGACGGACGGGGTCGGGAACACCGCCATCCCCGCCAACGGCGTCGTCCTGTCAGGACACGGGACCTCGCGCACCTGGCTCAAGACCTACGCCAAGGTAGGGGCGTCGGTCACGCTCCCCGGCGCACCGCCGCCACCACCGCCGTCCGCTCCGCCGACGGCGGACCTGGTGCTCAACCCGGCCTCCGGCCCTGCCCCGCTGGTCACGACAGCGGACGGCTCCGGGTCCAAGGACGACGTCGGCGTCACCTCCTACCGCTTCGCGTGGGGCGACGGGACCCAGACGGCCGCCCAGGTGGCGTCGACCGCGACGCACACCTACGAAGCGGTCGGCTCCTACGTGGTCACCCTCACCGTCACTGACAACGACGGGCACGTCGCCTCGACCACGAGGACCGCGACCGTCACGGCCGTCGACCCACCACCGACGAACCAGCCACCCGTCGCCAGGCTGACCGCGACGCCGGCCAGTGGCGCAGCGCCACTGAGCGTCGTGCTGGACGGGGGTGCCTCGACCGATGACACGGGCATCACCGGCTACACCTTCGACTTCGGAGACGGGTCCAGCACGGTCTCCCAGCCGGCGTCCTCCGCCCAGCACTCCTACGCCGCTGCCGGGACCTACACGGCCAGCCTGACCGTGAGGGACCAGGAGGGAGCCACCAGCTCGGCCACGGCATCGGTGACGGTGACCTCGCCGCCACCGCCGCCGCCTCCACCGGGCGAGCAGGTCGTCGTCTCGGTCACCTTCGACGACACCTACGCCAACCAGGTGCTGGCCGCGGACGTGCTCGCGAGGTACGGGATGAAGGGGACGTTCTACGTCAACAGCCCGAGGCTCGGCAGTGGCAGCAGCACCTACATGTCGAAGGCCCAGGTCGACCACCTGGTTGCCGCCGGCCACGAGATCGGCGGCCACACCCTGAGCCACGTCGACCTGGCGAAGGCGTCCTCCTCGGAGGCCACGCGCCAGGTGTGCGACGACCGCGCAGCGCTCCTCGGCATGGGCTACCGGGTCACCAGCTTCGCCTACCCGTTCGGATCGACCTCCGCCGCGGCGAAGCAGATCGTCGCCGGCTGTGGCTACAACAGTGCCCGGGGTGTCGGTGACCTGCGCTCGCCAGGTTACGGCTGCGACTCGTGTGCCACCGCGGACACCATCCCGCCAGCAGACAAGCTGCAGATCAAGACCAACCAGTCGGTCCAGTCGGACACCACCCTCGCCATGCTGGAGAACTACGTCACCCAGGCGGAGTCCGACCGCGGCGGTTGGGTGCCACTCCTCATCCACCAGGTCTGAACAGGCTGCGCGACGAACGCCATCGACATCAACACCTTCACGCAGTTCGTGGACTGGCTCTCCAAGCGGCCGGCCTCGACACAGGTGAAGACCGTGGACCAGGTCATCGGAGGGGCCGTGCAGCCCTCCCCGGGTGGGGGAACACCGCCGCCGTCCCCGGTCAGCAGCGTCACCATCGGGACCAGCACGCACGCCATTACCGGCACCGACGTGACCCGCACGACTGACGCGCTGATCCGCTTCACGCCTGCGTACGGAGCATCGACGAGGACGAACACGTACGGCTTCGAGGCAGCGGTCGTGGGCGGCGTCGTCACCAGGACAGCGAGCGGAGTCGGGAACATGGCCATCCCGCCGGACGGCTACGTCCTAAGTGGGCACGGCACGTCGAGGACCTGGCTGGCGGCCAACGCCAGGGTCGGAGCGGCCGTGACCCTGCGGTAGTCGCGCGACCTTCGCCCCTTGGGCAGGCGGGCACGAGCGCGCGAGGGTCGAGGTGTCCGTGCCCTGTATGAGAGGTCCGCCATGACCACCACCCACAGCCCGTACGCCGGTGCCGGCCTCCGGGCGAGCACACCGGCGCCGGCCCGGACCGCGGCCCGACGGCTGACCGTCGCGGCCGCCGCGGTGGTCGCGGCCGAGGCAGTGCTCGTCCGGCTGGGTCGGACCTACGGGTCGACGCGGGCCGAGCGCGCCGCGCACCTGCCGGGTGACGGGCTCGTCGCGGCACCCGACGTCCAGACCGACCACGCCGTGACCATCGATGCCCCGCCGAGCGACGTCTGGCCGTGGCTTGTCCAGATGGGCTGGGGCCGCGGGGGCTGGTACACGGCCCGATGAGTCGACCGGCTGCTGTTCCCCGACAACGGCCCCAGCTCCGACGTCGTACGGACCGACCTGCAGGACCTTCGTGTGGGCTCGTTCGTGCCGGACGGGTCACCGGCCACGGCGTGCGGCTTCACCGTGGTGGTCCTTGAGCCGGAGCGCTGCCTGGTCCTGCGCTCGGACAGCCACCTGCCCGCCGCCCTGCGGCGGCGCGCCGAGCTGGACTGGACCTGGACCTTCGTGCTGAGGCCCCTGGGGGAAGGCGCCGGCACCCGCTTCCACTTCCGGTCCCGGTGGGCCTCACACCCGTGGTGGCTCACCGTCGCCGGCAGGCTGGCCGTCGTCCCGGCGGACTTCGTCATGGGGCGGAGCATGCTGCGCGGCGTCGCGGTGCGCGCCGAGCAACCCGACGCCCGGCTCAGGGGGCGATGACGAGCTCGGTGACGAGGTCGTCGGCCAGGGTGAAGCGGTAGTCGAGGTCGGCGACCCCGCCGGGGAAGTCGCCCTCCAACCGGTTGGTGGCGACCCAGCGCGCGTCGTCGGTACGCCGGGCGCCGATCAGCTCGGTCGTGTAGGTGAACTCGCCGCCCGCGTGGCGCAGGAACTCGAGGACCTCCTGGGTGCCGCGGAAGGTCCGGCCCTGGTCGACGACGACAGCAGTGGGGGAGAAGGTGGCGAGCGCGGCGTCCGCCTCGCCCGCGGCGTGCGCGGCGAGGAAGGCACGGATCGTGGCGGGGAGCTGGGTGGGCTGGATGTGGGTGGTGGTCATGGGGACACGGTGCGGCGTGCGTCCGCGGGAGGGTCAAGCCCTCGACCCTCTCCCGGGGAGAGGGTGCACACTGCGCGCATGCTCGCGATCGGGGAGTTCTCCCGTCTGACCCACCTCAGCGTGCGCACGCTGCGCCGATACCACGACGCCGACCTCCTCGTCCCCGCGACGGTGGACGACGCGACCGGCTACCGCTACTACAGCGCCGACCAGATCCCGACCGCGCAGGTCATCCACCGGTTGCGCGAGCTCGACGTGCCGCTCCCCGACGTACGACGCATCCTGCGCTCGTCCGACCCGGGCGACCGGGCGGCGCTCGTGGCCGACCACCTGGAGCGCCTGGAGTCCGAGCTGGCCCGGACCCGCGCCGCCGTGGTGTCGCTGCGGCGGCTGCTGCGACCGGAGGCCGCCCCGGTGCGCGTGGAGCTGCGCGCCGTGGCGGAGCAGACGGTGGCGGCCGTCGAGGGCGACGTCGGGCACGACGACGTGTTCACCTGGTACGCCGGCGCGATGGCCGAGCTCGACGCGGCGGTCCCCGAGCCCACCGGTGCTCCCGGAGGTCTCTACGACAACGCGCTCTTCGAGGTGGGCCGGGGCCACGTGCTCGTCCACCGACCCACGTCGCACCCTCCGCGTCGCGGCCGCGTGCACCCGGTGACGCTGCCAGCCGTCGAGCTCGCCGTCGCCACCCACGTGGGCTCGCACGACGACATCGACGTGACCTACGGCGAGGTCGGCGCCTGGGTGGTGGGCAACGCGCTCGCGGTGGCCGGGCCGATCCGCGAGACCTACCTGGTCGGACCGCGCGACACGGCCGACCCGTCCGCGTGGAGGACCGAGATCGGGTGGCCGGTGTTCCGGGTGGCCGCGCCCTGAACCGTGCGCGTCGGCCCGGGTCAGCCCTCGGTGGCTTCCTCGAGCGGGGCGACTCCTTCGCCGTTCCCGAGCAGCAGGGCGTAGGTCGCTCCGGCGACCAGCCCGCCGACGAGCGGGGCCAGGATGAACAGCCAGAGCTGCACGATCGCATCGCCGCCGGCGAACAGGGCGGGGCCGATGGAGCGGGCCGGGTTCACCGACGTGTTGTCGATCGGGATGCTGATCAGGTGGATCAGGGTCAGCACGAGGCCGATCGCGATGGGGGCGAAGCCCTTGGGGGCGCGGGTGTCGGTGACACCCATGATCACCCAGACGAAGAAGGCCATCAGCAGCACCTCGGCGAGGAACACCGCCCACCAGTCGTACTGCCCGGGCGAGCGGTCGCCGTACCCGTTGCTGGCGAAGCCGCTGGCCTTGGAGCTGAAGCCCTCGGTGCCGTGGGCGATCACCCACAGGGCGCTGGCGGCGACGCACGCCGCGGTGACCTGGGTGACGACGTAGGTCGGCACGTCCTTCCAGTCGAACCGCTTGCCCATCGCCAGTCCGACGGTGATCGCGGGGTTGAAGTGCCCGCCCGAGATGTGGCCGACCGCGTAGGCCATGGTGAGCACGGTCAGGCCGAAGGCCAGCGCGATGCCGGCGAAGCCGATGGCGTCCCCGGCGATGACGGCGGCACCACAGCCGCCGAAGACCAGCCAGAAGGTGCCGAAGAACTCGGCGGCGATCCGTTGCGGCACGGGGTGCATGAGGGTCTCCTCCTGCGCTGGGCCCGAGGGCTACAGCGCGAGGACCTTCGCCTTCTCGGCAGCGAACTCCTCGTCGGTGAGCAGCCCGGCCTCCTTCAGCGCGCCCAGCTCCTTGATCTTGGCGATCTTGTCGTCGGTGCTGACGGCGGCCTGTGGGGCGGCCGGTGCGGCGTACGCCGTGGCCTGGTCGGCCGCGGCCTGCTGCTGGGCGGCTGCCTTCTGCTCGCCCCGGCGGCTCACGCTGCCCGAGACCGCGGTGGCCGTTCCGGCGACCGCGGCCGTGCGGGCCATGGTGCCCATGAGGCCCGGTCGTCCCCTACGTCGAGGCATGTCGTCCCTCTCGTCTAGTTCTCGTCGAGGGCCGTGATGGCCCGCAGCACGTTGGCCCGGGGGATCCGGACGTGGGTCAGCAGGGCACCGTGGGAGGCCCGCACCGCGCCGGCGAAGCGCGCGGCCCAGGTGTTCTCCCACACGATCACCAGGGCCGACGAGTTGGGCTCGAGCCCGCGGGCGACCTCGCTCAGGTCCTCCTCGTTGAGCAGGTCGAACTGGTCGCCGTGGATGCTCTTGAGCAGGTCGGCGACCTCGACGTCCTCCACCTCCACGAAGGACACGGCCCCGTCCTGCTCCTTGCGGACGAAGGCCAGGTCGATGATGCGGATGATGCCCTGGTCGTGGAGGTCGGCCAGCGCCGGCCGCACGTCCCCGTTGAAGTCGTTGCCGGTGAAGCCGATCACCGCCACGTCGACCGGGCCGATCGCGTCGGCGTCCAGGGTGACGGTCATGGGGCCTCCAGCGATCCGGTGGGGCGGAGTCCCGGTCGCCCCGGCCTGGGGCGGGCCCGCCTCGTGGACCGTACAAGCGCCAGGATCGGCGCCGGCAGGGTCGAAGGTCCCCCTCGACCACCGGGTGACCGGAGCTCAGCCTGCGATCCGCTTGCCCTTGCTGATCGCGGTCACCGAGGCCCAGCCGACGCGGGTGGCGGTCACCCGGACGGTGAGCTGCTTGCCCCTGTCCCTCGACGTCACCCGATAGCTGAAGCTCGTGGCCCGAGCGATCGGCTTGCCGTTGCGCAGCCAGCGGACGTCGAAGGTGTGACCCGGGGCCGCCCACGTGCCCCTGGTCGTCCTCAGTCGACGGCCTAGGCGGGCCTGACCGCTGATCGCCGGACGCACCGTGTTGAACGCCGGCACCAGGCGTGCCGCGGACGTGGTCGTGACCGGGGTGTAGCCGACTGCGGTCCGGGTCACCCGTACGGCGACCCGGCGGCCGGCGTCGGCGACCACCGGGGTGTAGCTGGCTGTCGAGGCGCCGGGGATGGCGACGCCGTCGCGGGTCCAGCGCCAGGTGGGTGTCGATCCGGGGGTGGTGGGCGGAGCCGTGGCGGTCAGGGTCTTCCCGACACCGTTGCTGCCCGTGAGGACCGGGACCCCGCCGCCGGTGAGGGTGGCGGTCGCGACCGTACCGACGACGGTCGTCGCCGTCGCGGTGGTGTAGCCGGGGGCGGTCCGGGTCGCGGTGACGGCCAGGCTGCGGCCCACGTCGGAGGGGACCGGTGAGTAGGTCTCGGTGGTGGCCCCAGGGATGGCGACGCCGTCGCGGGTCCACTGCCAGGTCACGCTTGCGACGGGGGTGGTGGCCGGGTCGGTGGCGGTCAGGGTGCCGCCCACGACGTTGCCGCCCGACACCTGCGGGAAGCCGCCCCCGGCGAAGGTGCCGGGGGCTACGGTGCCGACCGGCTCCTCACGGCTGGTGGCGACCAGGTCGTCGCCGGCCGCGGTCACCTCGAGGTAGAGGTCCTTGCCCACGTCGCTAGCGGCCGGGGTGAAGGTGCGGGTGCTGGCGGCGAGTACCCCGGGCGCGGTACCGAAGCGCCACTCGTACGACACCGTGGTGGGGGCAGGCACGAAGTCCCCGCTGCGGGCGGTCAGCTGCGTGCCCACCTGGACCGGACCGCTCGGCACGCTGGAGGTGGTCGGGACGGTCGGCTGCGCGTCCTGGGCCAGCCAGCTCCCCAGGGGGTTGGCGCCGGTGCCGAGCTGCTGGAAGTTCTGTCGACCGGCCCCGTAGACCTTGCCGCTGCTCGTGCGCATCAGGAACGTGACGGAGCTGCTGCCAACCTCGCGGACCACCAGACCGGTGTCAGCGATCGCGGTAGGGACCTGCGCGGTGGCGGAGCTCGGCATCGTGCCGATCACCGACGTGGTACCGGCCGCGCTCAGGAGCACGGTGCTGTCCCCATTGTCACCGGCGATCCCGACCCACAGGCCCGCCGTCGCGACCGGAGCGGCGCTGGACACCGTTCCCGGGCCGTTGCCGAGCTGGCCGGCGTTGTCGCTGCCCTGCGAGTACACCGTCCCGCCGCTGGTGAGCCAGGCGCTGTGGCTGTCGCCGGCGATCGCGGCGACGACGTCGCTGGTGGCATCGAGCCGGAACCAGAGCGCGGCGCTGGCGCTGGCACCGAGCCGTCCGGCCTTGTTGGTGCCGATGCCGTAGAGGCGGCCGGTGTCGGTGACGACCAGGGTGTAGCCGGTGCCGGCGACGACGCTGGTCGGCGTGCCGACGTCCGCACCGGTCGGGAACGGGAACTCCGACGGGGTCAGGGCGGTCACGGCGCTGGCACCGCCGCCGCGCGGACCGGTGTCGTAGAGGGCGCCGTCGGCGCCGAGGACCACGGTGTTGGTGCCCAGGTCGGAGGTGCTGAGGTCGAGGACGGTCGGCGGAGTGCCGACGACGGGCGCCCAGGTGAAGGCGGTGAACGTGGTCTTGGTGGGCTCCGGTCCGGTGAGCTGCCCGAGGTCGTTGCGGCCGGTGCCGTAGACCACGCCGTCCTCCCCGAGGACGACGGTGACGTCGCCGCCGACGTCGACCTTGGTGGCCCTGACGCCGCCCGGGAGGGCGGCCAGGGTCGGGTTCGGCGCCGTAGTGGCGGAGGCGACACCGTTGCCGAGGGCCCCGAAGCCCTGGAAGCCGCTGGTCCACACTCCACCGTTGGCGTCGAGGAAGGCGGCGTGGGTGAAGTCGGCCGCCAGGGTCCGCGCCGCGGGCTCGGGCCTGGCGAGGTCGAGCGGGGCGGCGGTGGCGCCGACCGGGGCGAGCAGCGCGATGCCCAGGCCCAGGACGGCGGCAGCGGCGAGACGGCGGGAGGTCATGGGGGCAGCCTCGCCGAACGCCGGTGCCACGTCCGTCGAACCCTGGCGAATAGATCCATTCCCCACCACTCGCCTGCGGCGCGAAGGAGCCCAGGATCAGGTGGGGACCGCGCCTGCGCTCGGCGCCGAGAGGGCCGGGTCGGCCGCGTGCACCTCCTGCGTCGGCCGTCACCGCGGGAAGATCGCGGCGAGGTCGCGCCTCACGACGCGACCCGACGAGACCAGGCGCAGCAGGACCGCACAG
>CALRVO020000084.1:0-10808 GCA_943371595.1 Sphingomonas paucimobilis | reverse complement strand
GCTGGTGCGGCACTACCCGGGCGACCACTTCGACGTCTACGCCGGCAAGCCGTGGCACGACGCGGTTGTCCGGCACCAGGTGGAGTTCCTCGAGCGCACGTTGGGCTAGTGCCACCCCCGTCTGCGCTCGTGCGGGCTCATCTGGATCTCGGCGAGAGTGCCTCCGTGGTCGCTCAGCCGCACGCCGTCGATGTCACGGTTCCACCCCTCGACGGACGCCGTGAGCGATCGTTCCGCGCTTGGCGACGCGCACACATGGTCGATCGGGGGGTGGTCGATCTCCCCGTCGGCGAACGAGCCCGTCTCCGTGAGACACGTGAGACCTGCACCGGAGAGGCCCGTGCGGAGGATCTCGCGACATGCCTTCGAGCCGTAGTAGTGCTTGCCACCCAGGTCCTGGTTGAGGTCGCCTGCAACGACGAGCAGGGCGTCCGGGAAGCGCTGCCGGAGCGCGCGCCACTCCGCAGCCTGGCTCGGTGCCACGCGGGTGAACTCCGACCACCCGCGCCCGGGACGGTCCGGGTCGGGCCCGGCGTCACCGAGCCACGGCAGCACTGTGCCGTAGACGACGACCTCCGAGGTTCCGTGGCCCAGACGAGCGGCGACACATCGACCTGGGTCTGCGACCTCGAGCCGCTCGAGCACGGGCAACGACGACCAGATGGTCGTCCACCGACCGCCGGCCTGGGAGTACCGAGGCAGCGAGTGCACCGGCTCGTGACTGGAGGAGAGGTCGAGGTCGTCGTGGGTCTCGGTCAGGACCCACACGTCCGCGCGGCGTGACTCGAGCAACGCCCTCCGGCGCTCGTTGCGCTCGACCCCGCGTGCGTACTGGACGTTCCAGGTACCGACCCGAATCCCCATGGCCCAACGCTAGGACGCCACGGCACGCTGCGTTGCCATTCCGGCACCGGAGACCCGCACCGACCGAGCGCACCGCGGGTGGGGCGGGGCGATGGCCTCCCTGGCACGCTCGACGACATGAGCACCGCCCGCCCGCGCGTCCCCGACCGCCCGACCGACGCGGTCGTCGTCGGCTCGGGACCCAACGGCCTGGCCGCGGCCGTCCGGCTGGCCCAGGCCGGGCACCGGGTGACGGTGCTGGAGGCCGCGGCGACGATCGGCGGCGGCACCCGCACCGAGGAGCTCACCCTGCCCGGGCTGCTCCACGACGTGTGCTCGGCGGTGCACCCGTTCGCGCTTGCGTCGCCGTACCTCGCCTCGCTGCCGCTGGCCGAGCACGGACTGGTCTGGCGCTGGCCCGAGATCGACCTGGCCCACCCGCTCGACGACGGTACGGCGGGCGTGCTGGTGCGCGACCTCGACGAGACGTGTCGGGGGCTCGGGCGCGACGGCGCGGCCTGGAGGGGGGTGTTCGGCCCGCTGGTGCGCCACTTCGACGCGCTCGCCGACGACATCCTCGGCCCGATCGTGCGGGTGCCCGACCACCCGGTGTCGATGGCTCGTTTCGGGCTGCGGGCCGGGCTTCCGGCGACGGTGCTGGCCCGCCGCTTCCGCACCCCCCAGGCCCGGGCGCTCTTCGCCGGCTCGGCGGCCCACGCCTTCCGCCCGCTCAGCCGCCCGGTCACCGCGTCGGTCGGGGTCATGCTCACCGCAGCCGGGCACCGGCACGGCTGGCCGGTGCCCGAGGGCGGGTCGGCCGCGATCTCGCGGGCACTGGCCTCGCTGCTCGTCGAGCTCGGCGGCGAGGTCGTCACGGGCTACGCCGTCCGCACCTCCGCCGACCTGCCGCGGGCCCGGATCACCATGCTCGACACCGGCCCCCAGGCGGCCGCCGAGATCCTCGGCGACCGGCTGCCGCGCCGGCGGCAGAAGACCTACGGTCGCTGGCGCTACGGCCCCGGCGCCTTCAAGCTCGACCTCGCCGTCCGCGGCGGCGTGCCGTGGACCGCCGAGGCCGCGCGGCGCGCCGGCACCGTCCACGTCGGCGGCACCCTCGAGCAGATCGCGTCCGCCGAGGCTGCGGTGTGCCGCGGCGAGATGCCCGAGGCGCCGTTCATCCTCGTCGCACAGCAGCACCTGGCCGACCCGACCCGCTCGGTCGGCGACGTCCACCCGGTGTGGGCCTACGCCCACGTGCCCGCTCGCTGGGAGGGTGACGGCGAGAAGGTCATCCTCGACCAGCTCGAGCGCTTCGCCCCCGGCCTGCGCGAGCGCGTCGTCGCGACCGCCTCCCGCACCCCCGCCGACCACGAGGCCGACAACGCCAACTACGTCGGCGGCGACATCGCCGGCGGCGCCAACGACCTCCTCCAGCTCGTCGGCCGCCCCCGGCTCTCCCCCGACCCCTACGCCACCGGCGCACCCGGGGTCTGGCTCTGCTCCTCGGCGACCCCGCCCGGCGCCGGCGTCCACGGCATGTGCGGCTTCCGCGCCGCCGAACGCGCTCTGGCCACGGTGCCGGCGACGGGGTAGTCCCTGACGTGGATCAACGATCCCGGACCGATTTCCTTGATGTGCGTCAGGGACTACCCCACCGCGGACAGCATCGCCGGACACCTGTCCGGACGCATGTCGTACGTGGTGCAATGGACGGTGTGAGCGACGACACGACCTACGACACGATCATCGAGGGCGGCCGCTGGTTCGACGGCACCGGCGCCCGGTCCGCCGTCCGGCACCTCGGCATCCGCGACGGGGTGGTCGTCGCCGTCTCGGCCACACCGCTCGAGCCGGGCCCCGACACCCGGGTCGTCAACTCGCGCGGCCGCTGGGTGATGCCGGGCATGGTCGACATCCACACCCACTACGACGTCGAGGTGCTCGAGGGCCCGGGTCTCGACGAGTCGGTCCGCCACGGCGTGACCACCGTGCTGCTCGGCTCGTGCTCGCTGTCGACGGTCCACGTCGGCGGCGTCGACGCCGGCGACCTGTTCGGTCGCGTCGAGGCCATCCCGCGCGAGCACGTCATCGCCGCCGTCGACAAGCACCAGGACTGGAAGACCCCGACCCAGTACGTCGCCGCGCTCGAGCGCCTGCCCCTCGGTCCGCAGCTGGCGGCGTTCATCGGCCACTCCGACATGCGGACGGCGACGATGGGCCTCGACCGCGCCACCCGCCCCGAGGTGCGACCCACGGCTGCCGAGCAGGCGCGGATGGAGGGCATGCTCACCGACGCCCTCGACGCCGGGTTCGTCGGCATGTCGGCCCAGCAGCTGCTCTTCGACAAGCTCGACGGCGACACCTGCCGCTCGCGCACCCTGCCGTCGACGTACGCCAAGGGCAAGGAGATGCGCGGGCTCAACGGCATCCTGCGCCGGCGCGGTCGAGCCCTCCAGGCCGGCCCCGACGCCAGCCACCCGCACACGATCCTCACGCAGGCGTTCGCCTCGATCGGCCTGGGCGGGCGCAAGCCCCTCAAGACCAGCCTGCTCTCCGCCGCCGACATCAAGGCCATCCCGTTCGTGATCCACCTGATGAACGGCCTGGGCGGCGCGGTCAACAAGCTGGGCGCCGACTTCCGCTGGCAGCACCTGCCCGTGCCCTTCGAGGTCTACGCCGACGGGATCGACCTGGTCATCTTCGAGGAGTTCGGCTCCGGCGCCGCCGCGCTGCACCTCAACGAGAAGATCGCGCGCGACGACCTGCTGCGCGACCCCGACTACCGCCGGCGCTTCCGCAAGGACTACGAGTCCAAGTACGGCCCCCGCGTGTGGCACCGCGACCTCTTCGACGCCGAGATCGTCGAGTGCCCCGACGCCTCGGTGGTGGGCAAGTCCTTCGGCCAGGTCGGCGTCGAGCGCGGCACCCCGGGCGACCCGGTCCACCCGGTCGATGCGTTCCTCGACCTCGTCCTCGAGCACGGCACCGACATCCGCTGGCGCACGACCATCAGCAACCACCGCCCGAAGGTGCTCAAGAAGATGGCCCAGAGCCCGCACGTGCAGATGGGCTTCTCCGACGCCGGCGCCCACCTGCGCAACATGGCGTTCTACAACTTCGGCCTGCGCCTGTTGCGCCACGTGCGCGACGCCGAGGCCGCCGGCACGCCGTTCCTGTCCGTCGAGCAGGCCGTCCACCGCCTCACCGGTGAGCTCGCCGACTGGTACGGCATCGACGCGGGCCACCTGCGCGAGGGCGACCGCGCCGACCTCGTCGTCGTCGACCCGGCCCACCTCGACGCCTCGCTCGAGGCCTACGCCGAGTCGCCCGTCGCGCAGTACGACGGCCTGCCCCGCATGGTCAACCGCAACGACGACGCCGTGCCCCTGGTGATGATCAGCGGTCGTGTGGTCGTCGAGCACGGCGTCCCCACCGACGTGCTCGGCACCGAGCGCACCGGCTCGTTCCTGCGCGTCGGTCAGCGGGTCGCCCCGGTCCCCGCCCCGGCCACGACGCCCCGCGTGGTTCCCCAGCCCGCCTGAGCCCCACCGCACCGTCGCCCTGCTACAACTGGGCATGACCTCCGACGTCCTCACCCCCCACCCCCTGGTGCGCCTCCTCGGCAAGCCGGCCGCCGACTTCACCTGCAGCGACCTGGTCGAGGCGGTGGTCCAGCTCGAGCTGACCCAGGTCAACCTGCGCTACGTCGGCGGCGACGGGCGCCTCAAGACGCTGGCGTTCCCGGTCGACTCCCGCGAGCACCTGGTCGAGGTGCTGACCCGGGGCGAGCGCGTCGACGGCTCGAGCATCTTCGAGGGCACCGGCGCGGCCACCAGCGACGTCTACGTCGTGCCGCGCCACCGCACGGCCTTCGTCAACCCGTTCGGCGAGCGTCCCTCGCTCGACGTGCTGTGCTCCTTCTACGCCGAGGACGGCGCGCCCCTCCCCTACGCCGGCGAGCAGGTCGTACGCCGGGCCGCCGAGGCCCTGACCCGCGAGACCGGCATGGTCCTCGAGGCCTTCGGCGAGCTGGAGTACTACCTCGTGGGCGACGTCGACGAGGTGTTCCCCGTCGAGGAGGAGCGCGGCTACCAGGAGTCGGCGCCGTTCTCCAAGGGCCAGCGCGTGCGCGAGCAGGTGCTGGGCCACCTCACCGCGATGGGCATCCGGCTCAAGTACGCCCACGGCGAGGTCGGCAACATCAAGGAGCCCGAGCGCCAGTTGGTGCAGCACGAGATCGAGTTCTGGCCGGTCCCGGTCGAGCAGGCGGCCGACGCCCTGGTGCTGGCCAAGTGGGTCGTGCGCGAGGTCGCCTACGCCCACGGCCTCGAGGTCACGTTCGCCCCGTCGGTCAGCAGCGACGGCGCCGGCAGCGGCCTGCACGTCCACAGCCGCCTGGTGCGCGACGGCGTCAGCGCCATCGTCGACCCCGACGCCGACGCGATCAACGACACCGCCCGCCGCCTGGTCGCGGGCTACCTGTCGACGGCGCGGGCGTTGACCGCCTTCGGCAACACGGTGGCCACGTCCTACCTCCGCTTCACCGAGGGCGACGAGTCACCCGAGGGCATCTGCTGGGGCGAGACCGACCGCACCGGCCTGGTGCGGGTGCCGCTGGCCTGGCTCGGCGGGGTGGTCGAGGGCATGGTCGCCCACGCCAACCCCGGCACGACCAACCCGGTGCCTGCACCGGCGATCCACCCGCAGACGGTCGAGCTCCGGCTCGCCGACGGCTCGGCCGACGTCCACCTGCTGCTCGCCGGCATGGCGGTCGCCGCCCGCCACGGGCTCACCGACCCCGACAGCCTCGCGCTCGCCGAGCGGCTCAGCACCGACGACCACGACGACTTCGAGCAGCTGCCCCGGTCGTGTGCCGAGTCCGCCGACGCCCTGGAGGCCCAGCGCGGGCTGTTCGAGGCCGACGGCGTCTTCCCCGCCGACGTCGTCGAAGCCGTGCTGACCCGGCTGCGCTCCGACGAGGACGCCTCCCTGGTCAAGAAGATGGCCAAGAGCGAGGACGCGCGCGCCGAGCTCGTACGCCGCTACTGGCACGTGGGCTGAGCCAGCCCGCGACGACGTGGACGTCGCCCCCGTCGGTCACGCCCCTCCCCCTTCCTCCGGCCCCGCGTTCCGCGCGATCGCACGGATCAGGGGATGAATCGGCGCCACAAGCCCCCTGAACCGAGCCATCGCATGGATCAGGGGGACCAGCGCCCCTTCCTGGCCCCACGTTCCGCGCCATCGCACGGATCACGGGGACCAGCGCCCCTTCCCGGCCCCGTGTTCCGCGCCATCGCACGGATCATGGGCGGGCGGCTAGCGGAGCGGGGGCGCCTCGGCGCGCGGGCAGACGGTGCAGGCCAGGCGGACGGGCGAGTCGGCGAGCAGCGGGCCGGACGCCGAACCGTCGGGACGGACGCGGCTGGCGCCGGCGTCGAGCACGGGGACCATCGGCTGGCCGCAGCGGGGACACGTGCCGGGGGTGATGGGGTTCATCGATCGCAGTCCTGGGGTGGGGGTGGACATGACGTCGAAGGGAGCACCCCCAGTAGAGCGCCCTCCGGGGGCGGGGTCCCTCACCCGGGGAGGGGACCCGCTGCGCCCGGGCGGGCCGACGCGGGTGTACTCCGGGACGGACCGGGCGTGACCCAGCGGTCGAGCACGGCCACCGCCACGGCACGCGCCGTGCTCGTGTCGCGCCGTACGCCGTCTCGCAGGCGCATCGCCAGGTCGCCTGACACGACGAGCAGCAGCGCCTCGGCCAGGGCGGGTGCGTCGTCCGGTCCGGCGAGGGGGGTGGCGAGGGCGGTGAGGCGGGTTCGCAGGTGCTCGGTGTCGCGCTGGATCGCGGCGGCGAGGCCGGGTGAAGGATCGGCGTACTCGGCCGCGGTGCCGAGGAAGGCGCACCACCGTGCGCCGCCCGACTCGTGGCGGAAGTCGTCGAGCGCGTCAAGGACCGCGAGCAGGCGCGCCCGGTCGTCCGGGGCGCGGGCGACGGCGGCGTCCCACGCGTCGAGCCAGGCGCGCTGACGGCGGTCGAGGGCGGCCGCGATGAGGCCCTCCTTGCTGCCGTAGGCGCGGTAGAGCGTCGCCGGGGAGGCGCCGGCGCGCGCGAGCACGGCGTCCACGGGGGTCGCCGCCGCACCGCGGGTGAAGAGCAGGTCCTCCGCAGCGTCGAGCAAACGGCCCTCGGTGCTTGCTCGGGTCACCACCCCCTCACCCTAGACTCCCTCAAGTGAAACGACCGTTATCGTTCTTGGACGCACGCGAGGTCGCCCTCGTCCTCGCCGGCACCGCCCTGATCGCGGCTACCTACGGCCTGGTCCGGTTGGCCTACGGGCTGTTCCTCTCCGACATCAGGGGCTCGATCGACCTCACCTCGGCCCAGGCCGGCTACGTGTCGTCGGGAGCCTCGGTCGTCTACTGCGTCGGCGCCCTCGCCGGGCTCGCCGCCGGGCACCGCCCGCGGTTCCTCGTCGGCGCCGCCGTCGCGACGGCCTGCCTGGGGGCGACGGGGATGGCCGCAGCCCCGGGGACGACGGTGTTCGTGCCCGCCGCGATCGTGAGCTCGGCGGGCGCAGGACTCGCCTCACCGGGACTGGTCGGCATCGTCGTACGCGGTGTCGCACCGCCCCGTCGCGACCGGGCGCAGGCCGTGGTCAACTCCGGCACCGGCCCGGGACTCGTCGCCGCCGGCCTGCTCGCGCTGGTGCTGCCCGAGTGGAGGCTCGGGTTCGCGGTCGCCGTGCTGCTGACGGCGGGCGCGGGAGCCCTGGTCCTGGTGCTCGACCGTCGACGACCGACCACCCCCCTCGTCGGCCCGACGCCGTGGTCGTGGGGCGCGGTGGGAGCACTCGGGCCGCCCGCGCTCGCGGCGGTGCTGCTGGGCGCCGCGTCGGCGGCCGTGTGGACCTACGGCCGGACGTTCCTTGTCGACGAGGGACTGGGCAGCACCGCGTCCGTCCTGGCGTGGGTGGCGCTCGGCGCCGGCGGTACGGCGACCGTCGTCACCGCCACCCGACTGGCAGCCCTCACCCCCGGGACCGCGTGGTCGCTCACCTCGGTCCTGGTCGCCGCGAGCATCGCGGCCCTCGGGTGGGGAGCAGACCGGATCGCGGTCGCCCCGGCGGCGTGCCTGCTGTTCGGGTGGGCCTTCGTGGCGGCGTCGTCCGCGCTGATCGCCCAGGCCTCCCGCGTGGATCCCGTGCGGGCAGCCAGCGGGACGGCGGTGCTGTTCGTCGCGCTCGTGCTCGGCCAGGCCGTCGGCTCGTCGGCACTCGGCACGATCGCCGAGCACGCCAGCATGCCGCTGGCCTTCCAGGTGGCGGCCGCGACGGCGCTGGCAGCGGGCTGGTGCGGACGACGCACGAGCGACCCTCACGCCGAGAAGACCGCGCAGCACGTCTCCGGCGGCAGATCGAACCTCGACCGGTAGGCGAGCCGGTCAGGGCCGGTCAGGGCCGGTCAGGGCCGGTCAGGGCCGACTCAGGCCGGGTGGAGGAAGTCGAGCACGTGGCCGGCGACCACCTCGGGCTGCTCGACGGTGAGGAAGTGCCCGGCGCCCTCGACCAGGAGGGCCCGGTGCTCGCCGGTCAGCCGCGCCCGCGCGAGGTCGAGGAAACGCCGGTCGAGGCACCCGTCGTCAGCCCCGTGGAGGTAGAGCGTGGGCACCAGCGGGCGTCCGTGCCGCAGGCTCCGCAGTCCGCGTGGACGCGCCGCGGCGCGGTAGTAGGAGACGACCGCCCGGGCCCGCTCGACGTCGGGCACCGACTCGAGCAGGTAGGCCAGGTCGGAGCGGGCGTCGTGGCCGGGCGACCAGTCGTGCCACAGCCGGCTGGCGAGGCGTGGGAAGAACCGCTCGGAGAGGCCGGGCACCTGGTTGGCCAGGATGTACCAGCTGTTGCGCGGCTGGCGCACCACGCCGCCGAGCCACGGCGCCAACAGCCCGCGACCGGGACTCATGGTCGGCAGCGGCGGCACCGACATCGAGACGACGCGGGCGAACGGCGAGGACGGGTCGGCGCCCAGGCCGTTGACCGTGATCGCGCCCCAGTCGTGACCGACGGCGACGGCGCGCCCGTCGCCGCCCAGCGCCGCGTGCAGCGCGACCGCGTCGGCCATCAACGCCCCGACGGTGTAGTCGCCGTCGGAGGGGATGCCCGAGGGTCCGTAGCCGCGCAGGAACGGCGCCACGACCCGCCACCCGGCCTCGGCCCACCGCGGACCGAGGTGGCGCCAGGTGTGGGCGGTGTCGGGGAAGCCGTGCAGCGCGAGCAGCAGCGGCCCGTCGGCGGGCCCCCAGGTGAGGCAGTGCGCGTCGTGGGTCGGCAGCGGGACGACCGTGGTGCCGGGGCTCACCGGACCGGCGCCTCGGGGGTGACCTCGATCAGGTTGACGTGCACGCCGCGGGGCGCGCCGACGACGAACGCGATCGCGTCGGCGAGGGCCTGCGGCTTCATGAAGTGGGGGTGGCGGGCGAGCCCGAAGCGCTCCCACTGGGTCAGCACGTGCGCGGCCTCGTCGGCGTCCCAGTCGGTGCCCATCTCGCTCCACGTCGGGCCGGGACGCACGATCGACGCGCGGACGCCGGTGCCCTCGAGCTCCATCTGCATCGCGTGCGCCATGCCCTCCAGGCCCCACTTGCCGGCGGCGTACGCCGACATGAACGGCCGCGCCCGTACGGCGACGTCGGAGGACACGAAGACCACGTCACCGCGGCGCCGCTCGACCATCGCCGGCACGAAGGCCCGCACCAGCCGGTGGGCGCCGGTGACGGCCAGGTCGACCTCGCGGGCGAAACGATCGGTGTCGACCTCGTGGATCGTGCCGGGCGCCACGGCGCCGGCGTTGGAGACGACCGTCTCGACCTCGCCGAGCGAGGCCGTCACCGCGGCCGCGAAGGCAGCGACCGAGTCGGTGTCGGTGACGTCGAGGGCGTGCACGACGACCTCGCCGCCCGCCTCGCGGATGGTGGTGGCGAGGTCTTCGAGCTTGTCGATCCGACGGGCGCCCAGCGCCACCGGGTAGCCGGCGGCGGCCAGGGTGAGCGCGGTCGCCGCACCGATGCCCGAGGAAGCCCCGGTGACGACGGTGGGCCGCCGGTCGGGGCGGTCGTACTTGCTCACGCGACGTTGCCCTCGAGGATCGTCGCCACGACCCCGTCGAGGCGCTCCCCCAGGTCGGCGTAGGTGATCACACCCATCCCGGCCTGCAGCAGGGCGCCGGAGAACGCGAGCACCAGGGCGTCGACCAGCGCCGGGCCGCCCTGGTCGCCGAGCGCGTCGGCGAAGCGGCGCACGAAGACGGCGCCGATGCGCACCCGCAGCTGCGCGACGTCGGGGTCGGAGCTGAGCAGCGCGGGGGTCGCCGCGGCCGCCAGCTCGGGCGCCTGCGCCAGCAGCTGCGACATCCGCCGGGTGACGCTCTGCACCCGGGCCACCGCGGTGTCGCCCGAGGGCTGGTGGTCCTCGTCGTCGGCGAGGTAGCCGAGGAAGAGCTCGGCGAAGAGATGGTTCTTGGAGGCGAGGTAGGTGTAGGCCGTCGCCGGGGAGACCCCCGCACGTGCGGCGACGGTACGGACCGTGAGAGCCTCGTGCCCGACGGACCGCAGCTCCTCGTCGCCCGCCGTGAGCAGCTTGGTCAGGGTCTCGGCCTGTCGGCTGCGCAACCCCGACCGCGACGACTTGAACACCTGACTGGACATGTGTCCAGCCTAGGCGCTCGTCCGCCGAAGCGGCAAGCAGGACCCGACCAGCCCGACCCGAGGGGTCAGCGGCGCGTGCGGGCCGCCACGCGGACCAGCAGGACGACCACGAGCGGCAGCAGCGCCACCGCGGCGGCGGCGACGTCCCAGACGACCTGGTCACCGGCGGTGCTCGACCCCACGAGAGCCGGGTCCGAGGCGATGCTCGGTGCCATGACGGCGACGAAGCCGGCACCGGCGCACGCGGTCCAGATCGCGAGGC
>CALRVO020000083.1:0-10822 GCA_943371595.1 Sphingomonas paucimobilis | reverse complement strand
GCACGTGCTGCGCCAGGACCCCGACATCATCCTGGTCGGCGAGATGCGCGACCTCGAGACCATCTCGGTCGCCCTCACCGCCGCCGAGACCGGGCACCTCGTCTTCGGCACCCTGCACACCCAGTCGGCCGCGGAGACCATCACCCGCGTCATCGACGTGTTCCCGCCCGAGCAGCAGCAGCAGGTGCGGACCCAGCTGGCCGGCACGTTGCAGGGCGTGGTGTGCCAGACGCTGTGCCCGACCACCGACGGCAAGGGCCGGCAGGCCGCGGTCGAGATCATGATGGCCACCCCGGCGATCCGGGCCCAGATCCGCGAGGACAAGCTCGCGCAGATCCCGGGCACCTTGCAGGCCGGGGCCAAGTACGGCATGCAGACCCTCAACCAGGACCTCGCGCGCCTGGTCAAGGCCGGCCGGATCTCGTGGCAGTCGGGCCTCGACAAGTGCTCCGACAAGGAGGACTTCATCGGCCTGGTCGGCGGCAACGCGGCCGACGTCGAGAAGCACCTCTCGCGACAGCAGTTCGCCTCGGGCGGCTTCGGCGGCCTCCAGTAGGCAGCGCGTCCGACCGATAACCCCGTCAGGGCGCTGCTCGACCGAGAGGCGCCCTGCTCACCCCGGACCGAGGAGCGCCCACCATGGCGGCAGCCACGCTGACGAAGTACGAGTTCACGGCCAAGGACAAGTCGGGCAAGCTCGTCGAGGGCAAGGTCGACGCGGAGAACGAGAACGTCCTGCGCGAGAAGCTCCTCGGCATGGGCGCGATGCCCCTCGACATCCGGGTGGCCAACGCGGGCATGCAGAAGGAGATCAAGCTCGGTCTCCCCAAGCGGATCAAGCTCAAGGACCTGGCGATCTTCTCGCGTCAGTTCGCCACCATGCTGTCCGCCGGCCTGCCGCTCATCCGCTGCCTGTCGATCCTGGCCGAGCAGACCGAGAACGAGGAGCTCGCCCGCGTCCTGCGCATCGTCAAGACCGACATCGAGGAGGGCAACCCGCTCTCGAAGTCCATGGAGCGGCAGCCCCGGGCCTTCCCGCCGCTGATGATCAACATGATCAAGGCCGGCGAGGTCGGTGGTTTCCTCGACCAGACGATGATCCAGATCGCCGAGGCGTTCGAGGCAGACGTCAAGCTGCGTGGCAAGATCAAGGCCGCCCTGACCTACCCGGTGGTCATCTTCATCCTCGCCATGCTCATGTGCGCCGGCATGCTGATCTTCATCGTCCCCGTCTTCGAGAAGATGTTCAGCAGCCTCGGGGGCGAGCTGCCGCTGCCCACCAAGATCCTGGTGGTGATGTCCAAGGGCCTCAAGATGGGCCTGCCGTTCATCGCCGTCGGGTCGGTCGCGTTCGTGGTGTGGTGGCGCAAGAACGCCCACAAGCCCGGGATCCGCAACGTCGTCGATCCCCTCAAGCTGCGACTACCGGTCTTCGGCAACCTGTTCCAGAAGGTCGCCATCGCCAGGTTCTCCCGCAACTTCGGCACCCTGCTGCGCTCCGGCGTACCGCTGCTCCAGGCCCTCGACATCGTCGCTGAGACGACCGGCTCCGTCGTGATCACCCGGGCGCTGCGCGACGTGGAGGAATCGGTGCGGCAGGGGGAGTCGATCCACAAACCTCTGTCCGAGCACGACGTCTTCCCACCCATGGTGGTGCAGATGGTCGCCGTCGGCGAGGACACCGGCGCCATCGACGAGATGTTGGGCAAGATCGCCGAGTTCTACGACGAGGAGGTCGAGTCGACGACCGAGCAGCTCACCGCCCTCATCGAGCCGCTCATGATCGCGTTCCTCGGTGGCGTCGTCGGGTCGATGATCATCGCTCTCTACATGCCCATCTTCAAGGTCTTCGACCTCATCTCGTGAGCGCTGCTCGCGCTGGTCGAGGTGTCTAGGCCGGTCGCAGCAAGTAGCACCAGTTCGTCAAGGCGGACCTCACGTACGCCGAAGAAATCGGTGCGTGCGGCTTCTCCGGGGCCGAGGCACACCGTGCACGCCGCACCCACACCCCCACGCCGTCACCAGGGAGGGACAACCCCGTGACCAGCTCCACCACCGAGACATCGCGCACGCGCGAGAGCGGCTTCACCCTCATCGAGCTGCTCGTCGTGATCATCATCATCGGCATCCTCGCCTCCATCGCCATTCCGACCTTCCTCGCGCAGCGCAGGAAGGGGATCGACGCGGACATGAAGAGCGACATGCGCAACGCCGCCAACATCGCCGAGACGATCACGGTCGACGACCCGTTGTCGAGCACGGGGTTCGATGAGGCCACGTTGACGTCCGAGGGCTGGCAGGCCGACCCCGACACCACCTTCTCGATCTCGGGCGCCCCGGCCACGGGCGACTTCTGCATCTCCGCCCACAACCCCGGTGGTACGACGTCGGCGGGCACTGCTGAATGGGTCTATCGAGCCGACGGTGGAGGCCTGCTACCCGCTCAAGGAGCGGCGTGCAGCTGAGCCGTCGTCACTGGCCCGGGGCGAATGCCCCGGGCCTTTCTCTTTTTCGAAATCATCGCCATAAAAGTGTTTAGACCACCTCAAGCCGCCAGTGCGACCGGCCGATGAGTCAGGTGCAAGCGGCGTACCCCCCAGACCGAGGTCCATGTGACGCAGGTCGGACGCCAACCCCGTCACAGTCCTCACGAAAGGGACACCCTCATGACCACCAAGATCCGCAAGAGCCTCGACGAGCGGGACAAGGGCTTCACCCTCATCGAGCTCCTCGTCGTCATCATCATCATCGGCATCCTGGCCGCGATCGCGATCCCGGTCTTCCTCAACCAGCGCAAGAAGGGTGTCGACGCCAGCCTCAAGAGCGACCTCAAGAACGCGGCGACCGCTGCTGAGACCTACGCGACCGACAACCCCACGGCCACCACCATGGACTTGACCGACCTGGAGGACGCCGGCTTCAAGAACTCGGACGGCAACGTCATCTCGGTGGCGGGCGACCCGGCGACCGGCTACCGCATCTGCGGTTACAACCCCGGCGCTTCGGACGCCACCGGCGCCGGTGCCCTGATGAAGTACGACTCCGCTGGCGGAGGTCTGCTGACCGGCGTCAGCACCACCTGCTGACGCACTCGATCGTCGACGAGGCGGCGCCCCTGTGGGGCGTCGCCTCTTCGACGTCGTGCCCGGGGAGGCGGAGCCGTGAGGCTCAAGCCGCACTCCGCTGTGCCGATAAGAGATTCGGAAGTACTCGTCGTAGGAGGTAGCGCCATGGTTCGTGTCAGCGTCGGCGGCGCGCGGCCACCCCTCCGCGTCGTGGTCTGGTTGGTCGTCGGGCTCGCCTTGGCCACCGCCGCTGTCGACACCGGCTCTGTCGTCCTGACGAGGATGCGGGTCGATGACGACCTGAAGTCGGCGGGCTTCGCTGGCGCCACCGCCATCCAGGGCCAGCAGGTCACCGGGCAGACCGCGCAGGCGGCGTACGCGGCTGCCACAAAGAACCTCAACGCGGGGGAGCAGGTCGACCCCGAGACCTTCGCGGTACGACCCGACGGCGGTGTGACGCTGACGGTCCGCAAGACCGCGCCGACCCTCATGTTCAAGCACCTCGGGTTCCTCGACGACTTCGTCGAGGTCGAGGACACCTACGACCAACCAAGGATCGGCTACTAGCCCGCTTCTGCAGTGCCACCGCCGTCAGCAACCCCAGAAGGAACCGAGCATCGTGATGGATACCCCCAAGATCATCGTGGTCGCGGAGACCGAGGTCCACGAGCTCCTGGCGACCAGCGGCGTCCAGTGGGACGTGCAGCACCCGGTCGAGTCGGTGAGCCAGATGTGGGACGACCTCTCGGCGGGGCGGCTCGACCAGCAGTCGGTGGCGATCGTGTTCAGCGACAGCGTGTTCGCCGGCCCCGGTGACCTGGAGCAGGCCATCGCCACCATGGCGGCCCACGCCGCCACGTTCGTCGTCGCCTGGGACCCGGAGGGTGTCGGCAGCCTGCTCGCGCGGGTCCGTGACACCGCCGAGGCCTACGGCGGCGACGCCAGCGCGCCCGTGCACGTGCTGCCGGCGGTCAGCGGCCGCAGCGTGCTCGACGGACTGCGACAGGTCCTCGAGGACGCCCCCCCACCGCGACGCACGCAGTTCCCCTTCTCGTACGCGGTCGAGGTCGACCAGCCCATCCAGCTGGCGGCGCCGCAGGTGCACGAGTTCGCACCGGAGCCGGTCGCACAGGTCCCGGTACCGACACCTCCGCTGCACCTCGTCGAGGTGCCCGGCGTCAGCGCCGCACCGGCGCACGCGCTCTACCCGCAGCACCCCGTGCAGACGCCCGCAGACCGTGGCGGTCCGGGTACGCCGTCGTCCCAGCCCTCCGTCCTCGCCGACGCCCACTCGACGGCTCATGCCGTCCAGGCGGTCGTGTCCAGCGGCTTCCCCACGCCCTACGGCCAGGAGGACCCGCTGGCCCGGCCCCCGCTGCCCGGACAGGTCACCATGGCCGTCACGTCCTCCAAGGGCGGGTCGGGCAAGTCGACGATCGCCATGCTGGTCGCGGCCCAGATCGCCCACTCCTCGCGCAAGGCGTTCGAGCAGGGCTTGGTCGACCGGCCCAAGAAGGTCGTCCTGATCGACATGGACACCCGCGACGGCCAGGTGGCCTCGCTCGTCGGGCAGTACATCCCGACCGCGCTCAACATCCGGGTCTCGCCCGACTGGGACGAGGACACGATCCTGGCCAACCTCGTCCACGACGACCGCCTCGGCATCGATGCCCTGCTGGCGCCGGTCCGGCCGCGTACCGCCGACGACGTCGGTCCGGACTTCTACCGGCACGTGATCCGCATGCTGCAGCGCACCCACGACGTGGTCGTCATGGACACCTCGGTCAACTACCTCGACCCCCTCATCTCGACCGTGTGCCTGCCCGAGGCCACCGCGATCCTCTTCGTCACGACCCTCGCCACCACGTCGGTGCAGGGGATGGCCCGCGCGCTGCAGGAGATCACCCAGACGACCGACAACGGCGGCATGGGCATCTCGCGCAAGAAGATCGGGATCGTGGTCAACCAGGCGGTCACCGAGGTCGGCATGGAGCGCGACCAGGTCCTGCAGGCGGCGCTGAAGGTGCCGCTCATCGGGTCGGTCCCGCTGGCGACCAAGGACGTGCTGACGTGCACCAACTACAACCGCATGCACCGCCTCCTCGAGCACCCGAGCCTAGGCCCGGCGTACTTCAAGCTGGCCACGGCCTGCCTGCCGGGGGTCCCGCTTGTGCCGGTCGTCGACGACCAGACGGAGGTGCCGCTGTCGGAGAACCCTCCGATGGCAGCGCCGCGAAGCAGCGGTACGCCCGCTCCCGTGGCCACGGCGCCCGCGGCGGTCGCGCCCCCGGTCTCGTCCGTGCGGCCGGTCCCGATCGCGCAGCCCGTGCGGCCCGAGACGCAGGTCGTCGAGGCCGGCGGCCGGAAGCGCTCGTTGTTCGGCCGCCGCTGATGAAGGACACCGCCACCCCACGAACGACCATGACGAGCCAGGCTCGCGGTGGTCGGCGAACCGAAGGAACGCGCCATGTCGATGCCTGAGGAGATGCAGCCGGGTCGCGCCGTGGCCACCAGCGCCGCGGGCCAGCTGCCGGACCACGCCGCCACCGCCGCCACGTTGAGCGCGCTGGGCTACGGACTGTTCGCCTGGCTCCAGCCCGGTGACCTCGAGCTGATCCACCCCATGCGCGCAGTGACGCAGGCGGTCCGGGTCGAGTCGGGTGCAGTCGAGGACGTCGACGCCGCGCGGTGGCGCGGTGGCGACGTCGAGCAGGCCCCCGCGACGCCGTTGGCGCTCGCCGACCACGGTCTCGTGCCCGACACGCTGTTTGACGAGGACCTGGCCGCCGCCGTCGACCAGGCTGGCGCAGCCGCCGGCGTGCCGGACGGCGGCGCTGCTGCGGTCGTACCCGCGGGTGTGGTGACGGTCGACGACGAGCCGTCGGCCTCGTCGTACTCCACCCACCGCGACACCATCGCCATGCTCGAAGAGATCGCGTTCCTCGACGAGTGACGGAGCTTCGACGGGCGCCTCGAGGAAACCGTCGAGGCGCCCGTTGCTGCGTGCGGGCGGGCTCCCGAGCCGGCCGAGGCCGGAGGAGGGGCGTCCTGGAACGATCGTCGGCGAACGACCGCCGGTGGCCACACCGGGCTAGCGGTACTTGGCCGCCAGCTCGCCGAAGGTCTTGACGTCCCACGACGCGCGCACCGGGTCGAGGAAGAACGGCGGCGGCGCGAAACGCAGTCGGGTGTCGTAGACGTAGCCCTTGAGGTAGCCGGTCTGGACGACGCCGTTCGAGGACGTCCCGACCGGGCCACGGAACTTCTGGGCGATCGTGCCGTAGAGGTTGATCTTGCCCAGTGGAGCCCCCAGCTGGTACTGCTGCACGGTGAACGAGTGCTGCAGGGTGAGGATGGCGGCGTAGACGGAGACGTTGGAGTTGTAGGCGTTGTTGGGCAGCTTCATGTTGGTCCCGGACGTGCACTTGCCGCCACTGGTCTGTGTGCAGCTGGTCGGGTGGTAGATCTTCACCGAGTTGGTGGCGATCAGCCCCAGTGCGTCGGTCCCCTGGGTGCCACCCGCGTAGGTGATCGGGCCGGTGATGAGGATGTTGTTGTCGGCGGCGATGGTCAGGCGGCCTTTGAGCTTGCCCTCCAGGTAGAGCGTGCCGTAGCGGCAGTCCGACTCCCGAAGGGTCTGGGCGAAGTCGCCGCTCTGGGGGAAGTTGTCACCGACCGCGCCCGCGGCGCAGGCGCCGCTGCTCGGGGTGCTCTGGGTCGCCGGGACGTCCTGAATGATGATGATGTTGTTCTGCGGGATCGGCACCGTCTGCGGCCAGGAGGCCGAGGTGTTGCCACAGTTGGGGTTGAGGGTGCCCTTGGAGAACTTGCTCCAGACGGTCATCGTCGAGGCGGCGCCTGCGGCGTTCTCGTTGATCTTGATGCGGGTCGGTCCGGTGTAGAGACACCCCGGGTTGGTCGTCTGGGTGCGGTCGACGTACTTGCGCAGGTCGGAGGCCGACTCGGGCAGCTGGACCTCGGCGCGATAGGCGATGCCCTTGCTGAACGTGGGCGCGACTCCGCTGCCGGAGGCCCGGTAGCAGCTGCTCGCTGGAGGCTTCACACCGTTGACCGGCTTGCACTGGGGCCACGAGGTCGTGGTCGTCCCGTTGAACGTGGGCCTTCCCTGGACGAGCATCGCGTCGTTGGTGTGCAGGGGGCCGTCGATGACGTCGCCGGTGATGAAGTTGATGTTGGAGCAGTACGACGTGTCGCGGGGCTTCGAGGTCGGCGGGAGGTTGGGCTCCCAGAAGTAGTGAGAGCACTTGTCGGCGGCCGTGGTGTTGTTGAACCCGTAGTAGGCCTCGTTGGCGGGGTCGAGCGTCTCGTAGACGGTGTAGTAGAGGAACTCGCCGAAGCCGCTGCGACGCAGCCTGACCTGGACCGTGCGGGTCACGTCGGACACCCGACCGGTGGACGTCAGCAGGACCGTGCCGGTGGTGTAGGTCGCGGCGGTGTTGACCTCGTAGTGGAACTCGCCCCGCTCGGAACCCGGAACCCCCAGCCACCCGGGCGCGGTGTTGGGCTTGTACCCGCACGCGTTGTCGCTGCGTGGCCCCTTGAGAGCGAGGTTGGTGCAGTCGTATTTGGTCCAATACCCGTCGTCCTGGTTGAGCCGGGCGAGGTAGTCGTTGACGCCGGCCTCGGCTGCGACGAATGCTTGGTTCCACTTCTCGGTGTGGCGGACGTCGTTGAGGGACTTGGTGCTGAAGCTGAGCACCACGGTGACGATCACCAGCAGGGCGCTCATGCCGGCGATGACGCTGAGCAGGGCGAAGCCACCGTCCTGGTCGCCGGGCCGTGCGCGGAGGGGACGACGTGCGCGACGTGCTGGACGTGGGAGCAGCAGGGTGGGGGGCATGGCAGCCTCGTCGGTTTCTAGAGCCCGTTGGGGTCGGTCAGGACGTTGACGTCCGCGTTGGGGAGGGTCACCCGCTGGACCAGCGAGTTGGCCTTGCTGCGGTTGCTCCCCGCGGTCAGCTTGACCGTTAGGGTCACCTCGACGCTGGAGACACGGGCGAGGTCGGCCGTCGACAGCGTGGCCGATGCGATGAGCAGGTTGTCGAAGTCGTAGTAGCTGAACACCGTGGGCGTGGCTGCCGCGAGCCCGCGGCTGAGCACGCGCGTGCGCGTGACGCAGCCCGCCGTCCCGGGGGTGCAGAACGTGTAGCGGCCGTCGGGGAGGATCGTCGGCGGGATCATGGTCTGCCGCAACATCGTGGTGCCGGCGCGGTTGGGGTCGGTCACGACTTGCAGGGTGACCAGGCTCGGGCCCTGACCGGTGTTGTTGAGGTTGGCGTAGAACGACACCTGCGACTTGGTCGCCTGCACGATCGCGGTGTCGGCGCACCCCGAGCACGCCCGGTCGTCGAGCTGGTCGGGCAGCACGGCGGTGCGCAGCACCTTGGTCGTGGCCGCCATCCCGTTCTGCGCCGTGGTGACGTTGTCGATCCGGTCCGTCATCCGGTTGGACACCTGGATGCCCAGCACGGTCAGCGTCCCGACCGCGCCGAGCACGATGGTGAGCAGGAAGACCGTGGTCATCACCTCGACCAGGGACGTACCGCTGTCGTCAGGGCGGCCGGGGTCCCGTCCCGTACGCCGAGCCCCCGCGACCGGGGCGCGGAGCTGTCGTCGAACGGTCATCTGGTCACCGCCGTGATCGGGGAGTCGCCCTGACGGATGCTGAAGGGATCGCTGTTGCTGGAGCCGTCCCAGATCCGCCAGTCGCCGAACGGCAGGCTGGTCTTGAGCACCCCCTGGGCGTTGCTCGTTCCGAGCCTGTAGAGGCCGCCGGTCGGGCAGGAGAGGTCCTCCGGGTCGTCGACGTGTCGTGCCCACAGCACCCGCGCGTCGTTGCGCTTGGTCTTGGCGGTGATGGCCGCGAGCTCGACGGTCGTCGAGGTGGTGACCCCACCGGCCGCGGGAACCGGCAGCTCGCGGGTCTGGCCGGTGAACTGGGGGTCGTTGTCGAGGCACGAGCCGGCCCACAGCTGGTAGCCGGAGGGGTAGGGCCACAGGTTCTGCAGGGTGCGGGTGTTGGCGGTGCCGGTCTTGGCCGCCGACCCGGACGGGAGCAGTGCACTGTTGCCGAGGCTGAGCGGGAAGGTGTTGGGGTCCGGGAGGGCGTAGCCGTCCGCCGTGACGAACTGCACGTTGAGCGTCGCCGCCCGGTCGTAGTTGATGACACCCCGCCACAGCTGCCCGGCCTGGACCTGGGCGGTCGTGGTGGCACGGGGGTCGCCGTTGCGGTCGACGTAACCGGCGCTGTTCAGCGTGATGGTGTAGGTCCCAGGGGTGAGGAAGGCGAAGAGCGCACAGCCGTCGTCCGCGGTCGCCGTGGTCTGGGTGCCGTCCGGTCCGCTGATGGTCACGGCCTGGCCGCTGCGCGGCTGCCCTGCGGCATCCAGCACCCTCACCCCGGCGTGGCCGTCGTAGTCGGAGTAGGTGCCCTTCAACGGGGTCAGGATGGTGTCCATGACGACCGACGAATCGTTGTCGCTGGGCCAGCTGACCTCGACGCGCACTCGGAGGTAGGCCAGCTCGGCATAGGTACCCTCGTCGCACGGTGAGACGGCCGCGCTCCCCACGGGCGACCAGCGTGCGGTGCGGGTGACGGTGTAGGGCACGTTGTCGACGACCAACGGGCGCCCCGTGGTGCCCCCGCTCAGCGGGTGCGGGTTGACGACCTTGTTGATCGGGACGGAGTCGGGGCCCTGGGTCGGGGAGTTGAAGTTGTCGGTCACGATCGAGATCTCGCGGGCGGCGAGGTTGAGCGCGCTCGTGCGGTAGGTCTCGTAGCGCGAGGTCTTGATGACGGTGCCGATGATCCCCAGGGTGCTGGAGGCCATGACCAGGAACAGGGTCATGGCGACCACCACCTCGATCAGCGTGAAGCCCGCGTCGGCGCGAGGGGCCGACAACGGTCCACGCGGGTCATCGGGGTCGCTCGTGCACATGGCGGTTCCGGCCTTCTTGCGTTCGACGGGGTGCACCTGACATGTCGGCACCGGCAGGTGCCGGGTTGAGGGACGGGGCTCGAGGTCTAGACCCGCGGCTCGGTGCTGGGTGCTAGACGAGCGCTGCGTCTGCAAGCAGGGCGAGCGCTTGCTCGCTGACTCGGGGTCCACGCGCCAGGACCCGTGCGACTACCGCGCGGACCGGCTCCTGGTCGAGCATCCGCTCGGGGATGCGTGCCGCCGTGCCGTTGCCGACGAGGAGCAGGACCCGGTCGGACTGGAACTCGCGGTAGGCGATGTCGTCGACGGTGTCGATGGTCACCGCGGAGCTGCCCATCAGGCTCGTAGAGGTCAGGGCGATCCGGTCGCGGGTGATGGTCGCCGTGACCCGCGAGCGGGCCTTGCGGTAACGACCGATCCGGTAGAGCCAGTACGCAGCCCCGAGCGACACAGCGGCAGCGCTCCACCACCAGCCCTGTCCCCAGACCGCCACGACGATGCCGACGACCGGGGTCAGCGCGATGGTGCGCAGCTCGCTGCCACGCCAGGGCCAGGCACTCGTCGCGACCACGGGCGGGGCCCCTGCGGGGCGGCGCGTCGCGGTGCCGGTGTCAGCGGTGCCGGTGTCAGCGGTGCCGGTGTCAGCGGTGGAGGTCGGGTGGTGAGGAGTCACGGGGTCGGGTCCGTCTCGTCGTCGGCCGGTCGTCGCGCGCCGGGGTGGGCGGACGCTGTCGCAGGGGATGATCGGCAACCGGGCGACCGGACTAGAGCCCGGCCCACCTCCCGCTACCAGCGGTC
>CALRVO020000082.1:0-10830 GCA_943371595.1 Sphingomonas paucimobilis | reverse complement strand
CGAGGTCTCGGTCCGCTTCCGCTCCAGCAGGCTCGCTCCCGAGGCGCTCGCCGACCTGCGACCGGGCCACGTGCTGCGCCTGGTCCACCCCTCGGCCGCCCCGCTCGACGTCGCCGTCGGCGACCAGATCTTCGCCCGTGCCACCGCGGGCGCCCACGGGGCCCGGCTGGCCGCCCTCGTCGTGGCCACCGTGCCGAGCCCGAACCACCAGGAGAAGTCATGACCCTGCCCCCGATGCCCGACGTCGTCTCCGACCCGCGGACCCGCCTGGCCCACGAGGCCGCCAGCGCCGGCGCGGTCGTGCTGCCGTCGTCGGAGCAGCTCGACGCAGGCGACGCCCAGCCGGGCACCGAGCACATCGCCTCCCTCTTCGCCGCCGCCGTCACCGCGGGCCTCAGCGGCGCGGTGAGCGGGACCGTGACGCTGCTGGTGGGCGAGGAGCTGGTCGAGACCCTGCGCACCAGCCCGTTGGGCCAGCTCGACGTGGCCGCGGCCGTCCAGCCCGCGCTCGACGCCGCGGCCGCGGTGCTCGGCGGCTCAGCAGGGGCGGGCGCCGAGACGCCCCTCGACGTCGTGGTCGAGCAGCAGGGCGGCGGGTTCGTCGCCGTCCCGCTGGTCGGCTCCGGCATCGCCGCCGCCCTGCTGGTGCCCGACGCGACCCTCGCGGCCGCCCTGCGTGCGGCCGCCCCGGGCGGTACGCCGCCTCCCGCCGCCGCGGTCGAGGAGCTGCACCCCGGCGCCGCCGACCCGGCGGGCGCCATCGAGACCCTGGCGCCCGTGGGCAGCCCGGTCACACCACCGCCCGGCGGCGCGAGCGTCCACCCGATCGCCACGGGCCGACGGGGCATCGAGATGCTCCACGGGGTCGAGATGGAGGTGACCGTCGAGCTGGGCCGCACCCGCATGGCCGTGCGCGACCTGCTGGCCCTCGCGCCGGGCGCCGTCCTCGCCCTCGACCGGGCCGCCGGTGCCCCCGCCGACCTGCTGGTCAACGGACGGCTCGTCGCGCGTGGCGAGGTCGTGGTCGTCGACGAGGACTTCGGTCTGCGGGTCACCGAGATCCTCGACCACAGCGCCGTGGTCTGACATGGCCGAGCTCGCGATCCGCACCGTCTTCTCGCTCCTCGTGGTGCTGGGCCTGCTCCTGGTGCTCACCCGGGTGGCGGGACGTCGCTACCGCGGTCGCACCGGTGCCGTGCGGGTCGTGCAGCGCCAGGCCCTGAGCCGGGGGAGCGCGGTGACGGTCGTCGAGGTCGGTCGCCGGACCCTCGTGCTCGGCGTCACCGAGCAGCAGGTGCAGGTGCTCGCTGAGCTCGAGCCCGGCGAGCTCGACGGGCTCCTGGACGCCGACGCCGGTACCGACCCCGAGGCCGTCCCGGCCGCGGCCCGTCCCAAGCTCCTCGCGGCCCTGCGCCCGGCGAGTGCCGCCCCCGCGCCCGAGGCGCCGGCCGGCTTCGCCGACCACCTGCTGGTCGAGATGGACCGCGACGGCCTCCCCGACGGGACCGCGGTCGCCGACCGGCCCGACGACCGACCCCACGGGCGGCACGCCGCGCGTCACAAGGTCCCTGCCGAGCGCGCGCCCGCTGCTGCCCAGGGCCCCCTCGCGGGCTCGCTCCTGTCACCCCAGACCTGGCGACAGGGCTGGCAGGTCATCGGCCGGCGCGCCTCGTGACCGGCACCGCACGGCACCCCCACCGCTGGGGTGCCGTCGTCCTCGCTGCCCTCGTGCTGGGCCTCGGCCTGCTCCTGGGCCAGCCCGCCACCGGGCACGCCGCCCCGGCGGACTCACCGGAGTCGGCCTCGTCCTTCTCGTCCTCGTCCCTCACGACGGTCGCCTCCGTCAGCGCGGCCGACCCGAAGCCGGGACCGCAGGGTCCCGGCGGCCCGACCGGCCCGAAGGGGCCGAAGAACAAGGGCGCCGACGACTCGGTCAACGTCAGCATCGACGGGCTGACAGACAAGCCCAGCACCTCGGTCACGCTGCTGCTCACCGTCACGCTGCTCTCGGTGGCCCCGGCGCTGCTGCTGACCTGCACCAGCTTCACCAAGATCCTCGTGGTGCTCGGCCTGACCCGCAACGCCCTCGGCCTGCAGCAGACCCCGCCCAACCAGGTGCTCGCCGGGCTCGCGCTCTTCCTCAGCCTCTTCATCATGTCGCCGGTGCTCAGCGAGATGAACGACAAGGGTCTGCAGCCCTACATGGACGGCGACGCGACCGCCAGCGAGGCCTTCACCGACGGGGTCGACCCGCTGCGGACCTTCATGCTCGGCCAGACCGGCGACGACGAGCTCCAGCTGCTCACCGACGTCGCGAAGCGGGACCTCCCCGAGGACCGCACCGAGGTCCCGCTCAGCACCCTGATCCCTGCCTTCGTCCTCAGCGAGCTCAAGGAGGCCTTCATCATCGGCTTCATCATCTTCATTCCGTTCCTCGTGATCGACATCGTCGTGAGCGGGGCGCTGATGGCGCTCGGCATGATGATGATGCCGCCGGTGATGGTGTCGCTGCCGTTCAAGCTCCTGCTCTTCGTGCTCGTCGACGGGTGGGCGCTCGTCGTGACCTCGCTCGTCCAGAGCTACAACACCTAGCCGCCCGGAGGCACCCATGAGCGACACCGACGTCATCGAGATCGCGATGCAGACCATGATGGTCGCCCTCAAGCTGTCCGCCCCGATCCTGGTGACCGCGCTGGTCGTCGGCTTCGTCATCTCGCTGTTCCAGTCGATGACCCAGATCCAGGAGTTCACCCTCGCCTTCGTCCCGAAGGTCATCGCCGTCGGGATCGCGGTGCTCATCAGCGGCAACTGGATGATGCACACCCTCGTCAACTTCACCCAGGACCTGTTCGCCATGGTCCCGGACCTGCTGTCCTGACGGCCCGGCCCGACGCCACCCGACCTGATCGCCACCCGACCATGACCCTCACCGTCGCCGGAGCCCCCGCCGTGGGGCTGCTGCTCGCCTCGGTACGGGTCGTGGCGTGGTTGTTCGTGGTGCCGCCCTTCTCGTCCCGGGCGGTCCCCGCCACCGCCAAGGTGGTCCTCGCCGTGGCGCTGGCGATCGCGGCCGCGCCGCTGATGCCCGCCACGTCGGTGCCGGTCACGACCGGGGAGCTGGTGCTCGCCGTCCTCAACGAGGTGCTCGTGGGCGCCTCGATGGGGTTCGTGACCTACGTGCTGTTCGCCACGATCGCCGCCGCCGGCTCGATCATCGACGTCTTCGGCGGTTTCTCCCTGGCCCAGGGCTTCGACCCGCTGGGCCTGACGATGAACACCGTCATGGGCAAGCTGCACCAGATGCTCGCCACCGTGCTGCTCTTCGTCAGCGGGGGGCACCTCCTGGTGATCGGCGGCCTGCTGCGGACCTTCGAGCTGCTCCCCGTCGGCTCGGCACCCGACCTCGGCAACGGCGCCGAGGTGGTCTCCCGCGCGTTCGGGATCTTCTTCGTCACCGCGGTGCAGGTGGCGCTGCCCATGATCGCGGTGCTCTTCATCGCCGACCTCGGCCTGGCCCTGATGACCAAGGTCGCCCCCCAGCTCAACGCGATCAACGTGGTGTTCCCGGCCAAGATCGGCCTGACCCTGCTGCTGGTCGGGCTGTCGTTCCCGGTCCTGCCCGGCGTCCTCGAGCGTCTGGTCGAGCTGGCCATGGAAGCGACCGCCGCGATGTCGGGAGGCTCGACGTGAGCGGGGGCGGGGGGAGCGGGGAGAAGACCGAGAAGCCCACCCCCAAGCGTCGCAAGGAGGCGCGCAAGGAGGGCCAGGTCGCCCGTACGCAGGAGCTCGGGCCATGGCTGGCGCTGGCGGCGCTGACCCTGGCCGCGCCGCTGCTGCTCGGCCGGGAGCTCGACGCGCTCGCGCTGCTGATGGAGCGCAGCCTGCGGCTGGTCGAGGACCCCACGACGGCGCGGGCCGGCGGCCTGCTGCGCGACGCCGGCCAGCACGTGCTCGTCGTGCTCGTCGTCCTCGGGGTGATCGTGATGCTCATCAGCGTCGCGGGCACCCTCGCCCAGGGCGGCTTCTACCTGGCCACCAAGTCGGTCAAGCCGTCGGCCAAGAAGCTCAACCTGCTCCAGGGCGCCAAGCGGACGTTCGGTCCGCACGCGCTCTGGGAGGGCGTCAAGATGCTCGTCAAGTGCTCCCTGGTCGGCCTGCTGGTGTGGAGCGCGGTCAAGGCGACGACCCCCCTCATCGGCACGTTCGTGCCGATGGGCGTCGTGCTGCACGTCGTCACCGAGGAGACGCTGCAGCTGGTGCGCACGGTGGCGGTGGCCGGCATCGTGATGGCGGCCCTGGACTACGCGATGAACCGGCGGCGCACCAACAAGCAGACCAAGATGTCGAAGGAGGACGTCAAGCAGGAGCACAAGCAGGCGGAGGGCGACCCGCTCCTCAAGGGCGCGATCAGGGCGCGTCAGCACGCCGCGGCGCGCAACCGGATGATGAGCGACATCCCGCTGGCCGACGTCGTGCTCACCAACCCCACGCACGTGGCCGTCGCGCTGCGCTACGAGGCCGAGCGGGGCGCGCCCGTCGTGGTCGCCCGCGGTGCCGGCGTGATCGCCGCCCGGATCCGCGAGGTCGCCGCCGAGCACCGCGTGCCGCTGGTGCAGGACGTGCCGCTCGCGCGCTCGCTCTACCGCTCGACGCAGGTCGGCCAGGAGATCCCCGCCGAGCTGTTCGCCGCGGTCGCCCACGTCCTGGCCTTCGTCATCAGCCGCCGCAGCCAGGGCGTCCGCGGTGGTCAGCACCGGTCGCCCCGGGGCGAGGCCGCGCTGCCCGCCGTCCTGCCCGCCGGTCGCCGTCGCCGGGTGGCCTGACCGTTTCCCTCAGGTCCCCCGCGGGCGTGCCGATGGGACCACTGACGCCAGGACGGTGTCGCTCGCGCCAGGGACGGCGTCCCGATCGTGGTGACCCCGGAAGGAACCCCTGGCCATGAAGCGCCTGACGCAGCTCGGCGTCCCCGTGGGCATCGTGATGATCGTCGTCATGCTCGTGGTGCCGCTGCCCGCGATGGTCCTCGACGTGCTCATCGCCACCAACATCGTCGGGGCGCTGCTGGTGCTGCTGACCGCGATGTTCGTCGGCCGGCCGCTCGACTTCGCGAGCTTCCCCGCGCTGCTGCTCGTGATGACGCTCTTCCGCCTCGCCCTCAACGTGAGCGCGACCCGGCTGGTGCTCATCGACGGGTACGCCGGCAAGGTGATCGACACCTTCGGCCACTTCGTCGTCGGCGGGTCGCTGATCGTCGGGCTGATCATCTTCGCCATCCTGCTCGTCATCCAGTTCGTGGTGATCACCAACGGTGCCGGGCGGGTCGCCGAGGTCGGAGCGCGCTTCACCCTCGACGCCATGCCCGGCAAGCAGATGGCCATCGACGCCGACCTCAACTCCGGGCTCATCGACGAGGACGAGGCGCGGCGCCGTCGCGCCGAGGTGCACGCCGAGGCCGACTTCTACGGCGCGATGGACGGTGCGTCCAAGTTCGTCAAGGGCGACGCGATCGCCGCCATCATCATCACCCTGGTCAACCTCGTCGGCGGCTTCACCATCGGCATGGTGCAGCGCGGCATGTCGGCGGGGGAGTCGGTCACGACCTACTCCCTGCTGTCGATCGGTGACGGGCTGGTCTCGCAGATCCCGGCCCTGCTGCTGTCGGTGGCCACCGGTCTCGTCGTGACCCGCAGCGCCGGCACCAACGACTCCGACATGGGCTCCGACATCGTCGCCCAGCTGGTCGCCCGGCAGGCCCCGCTGCGGATCGCCGGGTTCGCCGGCATGGCGCTGTGCCTGATCCCGGGCATGCCCAAGATCCCGTTCCTGCTCACCGGCGGCGTCCTGCTGCTGGTCTCGACCCGGATCACCGAGCAGGGCCCCCCCGGCAAGGTCGGCGCCCTGCCGGCCGGCGACGTGCTGGCCCTGGACGCCAAGCGCAACCCGGACCTGCCCGAGACCCTCGTGGAGGAGATGCTCGTCGACCCCCTGGGGCTCGAGCTCTCCGCCGACCTCATCGACCTCGTCGACCCCCTCAGCGGCGGCGACCTGCTCGAGCGGGTCAAGGGCCTGCGGCGCAAGATCGCCGGCGAGCTCGGCATCGTCGTACCCCTCGTGCGCACCCGCGACGACGTCACCCTGCCGGCCCGCACCTACGTCATCAAGCTCTTCGGCATCGAGGTGGCCCGCGGCGAGGCACCGCCGGGCACCGTGCTGGCGATCGGCGACTTCCTCGGCTCGCTCCCGGGCGAGGCGACCCAGGAGCCGGTGTTCGGGCTCGAGGCCAAGTGGATCCCCGCCGAGCTGCGCCACCAGGCCGAGCTGGGCGGCGCCACCGTCGTCGACCGCTCCGCGGTGATCACGACCCACCTGTCCGAGATCGTCACCGTCCATGCCGCCCGCCTGCTCGGCCGCGAGGACGTGCGGCTGCTCACCGACGTGGTCAAGCGCACCCACCCCAACGTCGTCGACGAGCTCACCCCCGCCCAGCTGTCGCTCGGGGAGGTGCAGCGGGTCCTGCAGTGCCTGCTGGACGAACGGATCTCGGTGCGCGACCTCGTGCGGATCTTCGAGGCGCTCTCGCTGCGGGCCCCGGCGAGCAAGGACCTCGACGGGCTCGTCGACGCCGCCCGGGGCGCCCTGGGCCCGGCCGTCGTGGCGCCGTACGTCGTCGACGGCAACGTGCACGTCATCACCATCGAGCCGCTGCTCGAGCAGCAGATGCTCGAGGCGCTGCGGCCCAGCGACCAGGGCCCGATGATCGCGCTCGACCCGACCCTCCTGCAGACGATGCTGGGTCACCTCCACCAGCTCGTCACCGACGCCGAGAACCGCAACCAGCGCCCCGTCCTGGTCTGCGCTCCCCAGCTGCGGGCCGCCGTACGTCGCCTCGTGCGGCCGATCATCGAACGGCTGCCCGTCCTGTCCTACCGCGAGCTCACCGGGTCGGCGCAGGTGCGCTCGGCCGGTGTGGTCAGCGGCCGCGCCCTCTCCCCGACCTCGGAGGTCACCGTATGAGCCCCTTCTCCGCCCCTGTCCTCGGCGCCGCCACCGTGCTCGCCTCCTCCGCGCTGTGGCAGGCGCTGGTGGACGGCACGCTCTCGCTCGAGGTGGCGCTCACGCGGTTCCTCGTCGCCGCGGTCGTCGCCTGGGTCGCGTTGTCGGCCCTGGGCGCGCTGGTCGGCAGCCCCATGACCACCGGGGGGCCCGCGGACGCGTCGGGGGGCTCGGTGGGTGCCGGGGACCCCGGGGCCGCCAGGTCGTCGTACGACGCCGGCGACGTCCAGGGGGCCGTGCCACCGGGCCAGTGACGATCGGCCCGGAAGGCGGGTCGCGGTCGCGTGCTACGCGCCTCGCAGGATCTCCTGCGCCGCCGCACGACCACGGCGCAGGGCCCCGTCGACGTGCTGGTAACCCTCGGCCGCGATGTCGGAGCAGGCCCAGTGGATGCGGCCCACGGGGGCGGTCTGGTCCTTGCCGTAGCGCGACAGCCCGCCGAGGTCGAAGCTGGCCGCGTAGGCACCGCGGGTCCACTCCTCGCTGGCCCAGTCGGACTCGTAGTAGACGACGGGTGAGAGTGCCTGGTCGCCCAGGTAGTCCGCGATCGACGCCAGCACCTGCGTACGCCGTTCCTCGTCGTCGAGCTCGAACAGCCGGTCGGCCTTCTCGTCCGACACGAACCCGACGAGGGTGCCGCGTGCGTCGTCGTGATTGGTGTTGTCGTAGACCTCCTGCACCAGGGACGTCGCGCCGAAGCAGGTGCCCGACAGCCCCTCCGCGCGCCAGAACGGCGTCTCGTAGACGGCGTGCACCTTGATCACCAGGCCCAGGGACAGGTGCTGGTGCATCTGGTGCTGACGACGGGGGAGGGGAGGCGCGAAGGTGATCCGCGTGTAGAGGTTGGGCGGCACGGCCACGACGACGTGCTGGGCGGTGACGGTGACCAGGTCCGACTCGACACTCACGCCAGCCTCCGTCGTCCGGATGGTGCGCACGGGGCTGTCGGTCACCACGTGGAGCTGCTCGGCCATGGCCTCCGAGACCGACTGCATGCCGCCGACGATGCGCCGGTCGAGGATGAAGGTGTCGTCGAGGAGGTTGCTGAAGGAGCCGGCCGAGGCGGCCATCAGGATCGCCTGGAGGGCGGAGAAGGCGTGGGCGGGCTTGGTGAGCATCCCTCCGGCGATGAAGAGGCCGATGTTGTCGCAGGCCTCCTCGTCGGACGACACGCTGCGCAGCCAGTGGTGGAACGAGACGCGGTCGAGCTCGGCGGCCCGCGGATGGGCCCACGGCTCGTGGCACCCGACCTCGGAGGCGAGGTCGTCGAGCAGCGCGGTGAGGCGGTCCATCTCGGCGACCGTCGCCTCGCCCGCCGGCAGGTCGGCACCGCTGTAGCGGATGACCTCACCCGTGGGGGAGCGGTAGACCGACTGGCCCTCCCGGTAGCGCGGGTAGGACTGCTTGCCGAGCTCGTCGAGCAGGCCCAGCAGCTCGGTCTGGTCAGGTGAGACCCACTGGCCGCCGACCTCGAGGAACGCGCCGTCGATGACGTCGCTGTGGGTCCGCCCTCCCACGCGCCCGCGTGCCTCCAGCACCACGACGCTGCGACCAGCGGCCTCGAGCTGCCGGGCCGCCATCAGGCCTGCAGGGCCCGCGCCCACCACCACGACGTCCGCGGTGAGGGCGGCCGGGAGCTGCGCTTCTGCACGATGACTGTTGGACATGACGCCTCCGAACAACTGATTGCGACGCCTGAATCGGGGTCGACCCGCCGATATCGTAGCCGGGTGGGAGATTGGCCACGCATTCCGTCGCCGCGGTCGTGGCGCGCGGCGATCCCAGGTCGTGACGCCGGGGGCGCCCCGAAGACGGACGAGCCCCTGACCCGTCTTCACGGGTCAGGGGCTCGTCAGGTTGGGGTGAGTAACGGGACTTGAACCCGCGACATCCGCCACCACAAGGCGGCGCTCTACCAGCTGAGCTATACCCACCATGAACCTGCTCGGCATGCACCGGCAGGGCCGCGTGAAAGTGTAGAGGACCTAGGCCCCGGTCTCAGAATCGGTTGTTGCAGGAGCGTCTCCGGGGGCCGGTTCGGAGGGTGCCGGACCCAGTCCGGTGAGGGCACCACCGTGGCGCGCGGCCACCTCGCGGGCGCTCGTGGAGTCGGGTCCGGGGGAGGGCACGAAGACCGTGTCGCGGTAGTAGCGCAGCTCCTCGATGCTCTCCTGGATGTCGGCCAGGGCCCGGTGGTTGCCGCGCTTGGTCGGGGCCGCGTAGTAGGCGCGGGGGTACCACCGCCGCGACAGCTCCTTGATCGAGGACACGTCGACGATCCGGTAGTGCAGGAACCCGTCGAGCTCGTGCATGTCGCGGGCCAGGAACGCCCGGTCGGTGGCGACCGTGTTGCCGGCCAGCGGCGGTCGGCTGTCAGCGGCGCAGTGCTCACGCAGGTAGGCCATCACCTGGGCCTCGGCCTCGGCGAGGCTCACACCGTGCTCCAGCTCGTCGAGCAGGCCCGAGGTCTCGTGCATGGTGCGCACGAACGGGACCATCTGCTCCAGGGCCTCGGCCGGGGGCTTGATGAGGATGTCGACGCCCTCGCCGAGCACGTTGAGGTCGAAGTCGGTGACCAGGGCGGCGACCTCGACGAGGGCGTCGGCGCCCAGGTCGAGGCCGGTCATCTCGCAGTCGATCCAGACCAGGCGTTCCTTGGCGGCACTCACGGTCGATCACCCTACGTTGCTCTCAGGGCGGGCTCAGACGTGCCGTCTACCGTGTCGGGCTGTGACCACGTGGGCGAGGCAGGGAGGCGTGAGCTGATGGCCGCCAAGAACAAGACCGACGCGAGGGCGGCCCAGCGGGCCGAGCGGTTGGCCGAGCTCAAGAAGCAGGCCAAGGCCGCGGAGCGTCGTCGCAACCGCATGATCGGCGGCGTGGTCGGCGCGCTGGTCCTGGTGGTCGTCGTGGTGCTGGTCCTGGTCAGCCGGAGCAACGACGTCGAGGCGAGCGCCGCGGGCCAGAGCGACTACGGCGTGACCATCGGCCCCGACGACGCGCCCCACCAGGTCGTCGTCTACGAGGACTTCCTGTGCCCGGGCTGCGGTCAGCTCGAGGCCGCGACCCAGGAGGAGCTCACGGCTCTCGCCGAGGACGGCAAGGTCCAGGTCGACTACCGGCCCTTCGTCCTGCTCGACCGGCTCGGGACCTACTCCGCCCGCGCGACCAGCGCCTTCGGGGTCGTGCTCGACACGTCGGGCCCGGAGGTGGCCAAGAAGTTCCACGACCTCCTCTACGCCGACCAGCCGGCCGAGGACGCCGACCCCCTCCCGGACGCGCAGTGGCTGATCGACAAGGCGGTCGAGGCGGGCGCCGACGCCGACGCCGTCACCCCCGGCATCGAGGCCGGCGAGAACGACTTCGCCCGCGGTGCCACGAAGGAGGCCGAGGCCGCCGGGGTCTCGCGCACCCCGACGGTCATCCTCGACGGCGAGGTCTTCACGGGCACGCCGCAGGACCTGCTCGACCAGGTCGGGTAGCGCACTCGGGTCGGGTCGCCGACTGGCCTTGGGCCGGGCCTCGCTGGCAGCATCCGAGCGTGACCGAGACCCCCGACTCCCACCGGCTGTCCGCCTTCGTGGCCGGCCTGCCCAAGGCCGAGCTGCACGTCCACCACGTCGGGTCCGCGTCCATGCGGATCGTCGCCGAGCTCGCCGAGCGGCACCCGGGCACGGTGCCGACCGACCCGGAGGCGCTGCGGGCGTTCTACGAGTTCCGCGACTTCGCCCACTTCATCGAGGTCTACCTCGCCGTCGTGGCGCTGATCCGCACCCC
>CALRVO020000081.1:0-10862 GCA_943371595.1 Sphingomonas paucimobilis | reverse complement strand
GATCCGTGCCCAGCCGTCGCCCCACCGCCGCCCCGACCCGGGCCCTGCGGACCGCCACCGTCGTCCTGGCCGCGCTCTGGTCGTCGCTCCTCCTGGGCGCGACCGGTGCGGCCGGCGTACCGCAGGGTCCGGATCCGGTCGGCGTGTGGCCCCTGCGGCCCGAGCCCGCGGTGGTCACCGACTTCGACCCGCCGACCGGGCCCTACGGCGCCGGCCACCGCGGCGTCGACCTGCGGGGCTCCCCCGGCCAGGTCGTGCACGCCGCCCTGCCGGGCACGGTGTCCTACGCCGGCCCGCTGGCCGGGCGCGGCGTGGTCGTCGTCGCCCACGGGCCGACCCGCACCACCTACGAGCCGGTCACCGCGACGGTCTCGGTCGGCGACCCCGTGACGGCGGGCGGCCCGATCGGCACGTTGCAGGTGCCGGGCTCGCACTGCTTCCCCCGCACCTGCCTGCACTGGGGCTGGATCGAGGGCGCCGGGACCTACCTCGACCCGCTCCGGCTGGTGGGCGGCGGGCCGGTGCGGCTGCTCCCGCTGTGGCGGGACCAGCCGCCGGCGTCGGCGTCCACCCCGCCACGACCACCGGAGCCGCCGGCCCCCCGCGCGGTCGTCGGCGCCGCGCTACGGCAGGTGCTCGACTGGTTCTGAGCGTTCGGAGCCCTTCGGTGCTGCCTCGGCGGCCCCGACGGGACGGGTGGGCAGGCTGCCGCTGAGCGCGAGGGCGACCAGGGCCAGCACGGCCAGCACCGACAGCGCGGCGCGCAGGGCGTCGAGGCGCGCCGCGGCGTTCTCGTCCTCGATCGCGGACGCCGTGCTGCCGGTGACACCGGCGTCGCCGAGCGCGGTCTTCAGGTCGGCGTCGGAGACGAACGGGACCCCGCCGGAGAGTGAGGTCTGGGCCTGGTCGACGAGACTCTGCGGGACGTCGGGGTTGTCGGCCACGCCGGTGAAGAACGATGCGGTGAGCGCCGACATCAGGACGGCACCGGCCAGCGCGGTGCCGAGGGAGATGCCCAGGTTGGAGAAGGTGTTCTGCAGCCCGCCGACCTCGCTGCTGAGCTCGTCGGGCTGGGACGACACGGTGACCGCACCGAGCTGCGAGGCCAGGGCACCGATGCCGAGCCCGGCCAGGATCATCGGCCAGGTGACGATCTCGGGTCCGGCCCCGGCCTCCAGGGCGCCCACGAAGACGACGAGCCCGAGGAAGAGCGCGAGGAAGCCGAGCCGGGCGACCAGGCGCGGCGAGGCCTCCTTCCACAGCTTGGGGATCGCGACCGCGGCGAGCACCAGGGTGATCGACAGGGGCAGGATCCGCACCCCGGTGTCGATGGCGTTGAGCCCGAGGGCGATCGAGAGGTAGAGCGGCACCGCGAAGAAGAGGCCGGCCTGCAGCAGGTACTGGAAGAAGAACGCGACCAGGCCCGTGCGCAGCAGCTTGACCCGCAGCATGGCCGGGTCGAGCAGGGCGGGACGGCCGGAGTCGCGCTGGCGCCTCTCCCAGGCGAGGAAGCCCAGCAGCACCACCCCGCCGCCGAGGACCAGCCAGACCACCGGCGACAGCCCGAGCCACGTGGGTGCCTCGGGCTTGGGCAGCACGAAGCCCCAGGTGCCCGAGCGGAGCACGCCGTAGACGAGCAGCCCGAGGCCGAGGGCGGACAGTCCCGTGCCGACGGGGTCGAGGCGGGCTTCCTCGTCGCGAGGTGTGTCCGCCGTACGCCGGTTGAGCAGCAGGACGACCCCGATCACCAGGGCCTCGCACACGAAGACGTAGCGCCACGACCAGTAGGTGGTGAACAGCCCGCCGACCAGGGGCCCGACCCCGACGGCGATCGCACCACCCGCGGCCACCACCCCGAAGGCCCTGGGACGGTCCGGCTTGGCGAAGTTGGAGGCCACGAGGGCCACGACCGCCGGCATCACCAGGGTGGCGCCGAGACCCTCGAGCACCGACCAGCCGATCAGGAGCACCGTCAGGTTGGGAGAGGCCGCGGTGACCAACGACCCGCAGGCGTAGATCACGCAGCCGATCGAGAAGGCCCGCTTGCGCCCCAGGATCGCCCCCATGCGTCCGCCGGTGATCATGAACGCGGCCATCACCAGGGTGTAGAGGGTGATGGCGGTCTGGATGCCGGTGACGGTGGTGCCGAGGTCGCTGGCGACCGTCGCGATCGACACGTTCATGACCGACGCGTCGAGGATCATCACGAACTGGGCGGCGGCGAGCGTGAGCAGCACCGCCTTGGCGGCCCCGGCCTGGGCAGGGCCGGCGGTGACCGCCGGTGGGCTCATCGTCAGATCGTGGAGTCGAGCTCGGAGAGATCCTCCTCGAGCGCCAGCGCCAGGCCCAGGGCCTCGGCGATGGTCGCGGCCGCCTCGACCGTCTTCGGGGTCCCGATGATCGGGGCCACCGCGATGAGCACGCTGCGGGCGTCTTCCAGCGTCAGGTCGGTGGTGTCGGCGGCGGCGGCGATGTTGAGCAGGTACGACGAGGGCGGCGCCCCCACCGCGGCGAGTGCTGCGAAGCGCACCATCATCAGCTCGCGCGCGCCGAGGTGGGCGCGCGTGACCGAGGCGACGGTCATGTCCTGGATCGCGTCCAGCAACGGGTGCTCGTCGGTCATGGGATCGGCCATGGTGGTTCCTGTCTCTCGGTCCGAGGGCGGGTCCCGAGACGCGCTGCCAGCTCCTCGGGGTGCGCTGGCGCACCACTACCGTCCGCCCGTCCCACCCCCCTGCGACAGGGTCGGAAGACCCCTCCGACGCCGCTCCGAGCACCAGGTGCGGTCAGGCCCGGGGGTGGGCCTGCTGGTAGGCGCGGCGCAGGCGGTCGGTGGTGACGTGGGTGTAGCGCTGTGTCGTCGCCAGCGAGGCGTGGCCGAGCAGCTCCTGCACCGACCGCAGGTCGGCGCCGCCCTCGAGCAGGTGGGTCGCCGCGCTGTGCCGCAGGCCGTGCGGTCCGATGTCGGGCGCCCCGGGCACCTCGGCGATGCGGCGGTGCACGAGGGTGCGCACGGCACGCTGGTCGATGCGCCGGCCCCGCGCCCCGACGAAGAGCGCACCGCCCGCGCCGTCGGCGACCAGCTGGGGGCGGCCGTGCCGGACCCAGAAGTCGAGGGCCCGCGCGGCGGGACGACCGAAGGGGACAGTCCGCTCCTTGCGGCCCTTGCCGAGCACGCGGACGACGTTGCGCTCGCGGTCGACGTCGTCGACGTCGAGCCCGACGAGCTCACCCACCCGGATGCCGGTGGCGTAGAGCACCTCGAGCATCGCCACGTCGCGCAGCCCGATCGCGCTGCCGTCGTCGGCGACGGCGACGGCCGCGGCGATCAGGTCGCTCGCCTCGTCGGCGCGCAGCACCGCGGGAAGCGTGCGGTGTGCCTTGGGCGAGCCGAGGCTGGCGCCGACATCGGTCGGGGCGCGCCCGCTGCGCGCGAGCCAGGCCGTGAAGACCCGGGCCGCGGTGGCGCGTCGAGCCACGGTGGTGCGCGATCGGCCGAGGCTCTGTTGCTGGGCCAGCCAGCTGCGCAGGGTGCGCAGGTCGAGCTGGGCCGGGTCGGTCTGGCCGAGCCGTCGGGCGTGCTCGAGGATGCCGGCTACGTCGCCCAGGTAGGCGCGCACGGTGTGGCTGGTCAGGTCGCGCTCGGCGACGAGGTGACGCTCGTAGTCGGCCAGCACCTTTGCCATGGGCTCCGGCAGCGCCTCGGGGTCGGGCATCGGGCCGGGGTCGTCGCTCACCTGTCGATCGTAGGAGCCCGGGCCGCCGTCACGAGCGAGCCAGCGCGGTGAGCCGCCACCCGTCGAGACCGCCCTCGACGAAGCCGACCTGCTCGAGCGCGCCGAGGGCGCCGCGCACCTCGCGCAGCCCGAGGCCGGCTGCTCGGGCGATCGAGTCGGACCCGGCGGCCGAGGCGGCCGGGACGGCGTCGAGCACCTGACGCTGGCGCGGCGTGAGCCGGTCGCGGTCGGTGACCTCGGCCCGGTCCGGCTCGACGAGGTGGCGGCCCGAGGGCGAGACGAGCTCGAGGACGTCGGCGCCGCGGGTGACCAGCGACATGGCGCCGCTGCGGAGGTGCTCGTTGACCCCGGCCGACGAGCCGCTGGTGACGGGCCCGGGCACGCCCATCAGGGTGCGGTTGAGCCGCGTGGCCCAGTTGGCGGTGTTGAGGGCGCCGCTGCGCACGGCCGCCTCGACGACGACGGTGCCGACGGACAGCGCGGCGATCAGCCGGTTGCGGGCCAGGAACCGGATGCGGTGCGGCGCACAGCCCGGCGCCGTCTCGGAGACGACCGCCCCGGTGCGGGCGATGTGCTCGAACATCGCCTCGTGGGCCGCCGGGTAGACGCGGTCGGCACCGCACGCCACGACCGCGACGGTCGGGGCCCCGGTGCTGACGGCCCCGCGATGGGCGGCCCGGTCGATGCCGAAGGCGCCACCGGACACGACGGTGTGGCCGGCCGCCGCGACGGCGGCCGCGATCTCTCCGGCCACGTCGTCGCCGTAGGCCGTGGCGGCGCGGGAGCCGACGACGGCGACCGAGGTGGCGAGGGCATCGAGGCGCAACGGCCCCTTGACCCACAGGCCGACGGGGACGCCGCCGCGCTCGTGCAGCGCGCCGGCAGCCGCGAGGTCGGCGAGCTGCACCGGCCACTCGTCGTCGCCGGGCACCACGAACCGGAGCCCCATCCGCTCGGCGCGCTCGAGCGCGAGCGCGGGGTCGACGGCGGCGAGGCGCACCGCGACGTCGACGCTGAGCCCCTCGAGATCGGTCTCGGCGAGCAGCAGCTCGTGCAGCCGGAGCGGACCGAGCTCGGCGACGAGCCCGGTCATCCTGGTCTCCCCCGGTTCGCCCAGCCGGTTGAGCGCCACCCGGGCGAGCCGCTCGTCCTCGGGCGCGTTCATCCGGCGGCCCGGCGGGCGGTGGTGGCGACGGCGAGCGGGTCGCCCTTGCGCAGCTGCAGGGCCACGGAGACCTGGGCGACACCGGGCACGACGTCGCGGCCCGACATGACCGAGGCCAGGTCGGCCAGGGTCCAGGCGAGGCGCTGGACGCGCACCGCCCCGCGGCTGCTGAGCCGCCCGTCGTAGAGGTCGTGGTCGACCATCCGCTGGCCGGCCTCGCTCAGCGGCCACCGGTCGCGCAGGAACGGCCCCGGCACGTGGGCGTTGAGCCGCCAGCTGCAGTCGGCGTAGCGCTGGAGCTGGCGGGCGCGCGCCGCCGCCACCCGGGCACGGACCTCGGCCGAGGTCTCGGCCGGCGTGAACGGGTCGTGCTGGTCGTGGCGCAGCGGGCCGACGTAGCGGGTGATGTCGATGCGGTCGGCCAGCGGTCCGGTCAGCTTGTTGCGGTAGTCGCGGAGCTGAGGCGCCTTGCACCGGCAGCGGTTCTTGCCGGGATCAGCGCTCCAGTCACCGCACGGGCACGGGTTGCAGGCCAGCACGAGCATGCCGCGCGCCGGGAGGGTGACCGACTCCTCGGCGCGTGCCACGGTGATGTCACCGCTCTCGAGCGGTTGGCGCAGGGCCTCGATGATGTCGGTGCGGAAGAGCGGGAACTCGTCGAGGAACAGCACGCCGGCGTGGGCCCGGCTGATCTCTCCGGGCCGCACCTGGCCGGCGCCGCCGCCGATGAGGCTCGACTTGCTGGCGTCGTGGTGGGGCGCCGAGAACGGCGGGCGGGTGATCAACCCGTCCCCGGGCTCGAGGACCCCGGCCAGGGAGTGCACGGCGGTGAGCTCGAGCGACTCCTCGGGCCCCAGGTCGGGCAGCAGGCCGGGGATGCGCTCGGCGAGGCTGGTCTTGCCGGCCCCCTTGGGACCCGACAGCAGCAGCGCGTGCCCGCCGGCGGCGGCGACCTCCGCGGCGTACTTGGCGTCGCTCATGCCGCGCAGGTCGGCGAGGTCGACCTCCTCGAGGCGTTCCTCGCCGCGCCACGAGAGCAACCGTGACCCGGTCATCGGCGCGACGGGGGCGGCCTCGGGCACGGGCTCGCCGCACAGCTCGGCGACGACCTGCGACAACGACCGCACGCCGAAGACGGCCATGCCCGGCACCATCGCGGCCTCGCGGGCCTGTGGCTCGGGGACGAACACGTGCCGCACGCCGCGGTCCGCGGCCGCGAGGACCATCGGGAGCACTCCCGGCACGCTGCGCAGGCCGCCGTCGAGGGTCAGCTCGCCGATGAAGGCGGTGTCGAGCAACGCGTTGGCCGGGATCACCCCGTCGGCGGCGAGGATGGCCACGGCGACCGGCAGGTCGAAGTGGGGACCGCGCTTGACCAGGTCGGCCGGCGACAGCAGCACGGTGACCCGACGTGTCGTCGCCGGCCAGACGTGGTCGCTGTTGACGATCGCCATCCGGCAGCGGTCAGCCGCCTCGCGCAGGGACTGGTCGGGGCGGCCGACGATGACGAAGTGGGAGCCGCCCGGTGAGACGTCGGCCTGGACGTCGACCAGGTGTCCGAGCGCTCCGTGGAGCGACACCGTGCGGGCGGTGGCGAACGGCATCAGCAGAGCCCCCGCACGTGCTCGATCAGGGCCGCGCCCCGCGGCGGGCGCAGCACCGCCACCAGGTCGACGCGGGTCTCCTCGGGCCGCAGCCCCCGCGCCTGCGCCCACCGTTGCCCCAGGCGGTGCAGCCGGTCGAGCTTGGCGTCGGTGATCGCCTCGTGCGGGGTGCCGCGAGCCACGCTGGTGCGGGTCTTGACCTCGCACACCACCAGCACCGCGCCCTCGCGCAGCACCAGGTCGATCTCGCCCTCGTCGCAGCGCCAGTTGCGGTCGAGCACCGTCATCCCGGCCTCGACCAGGTGGCGCTCGGCCACCTGCTCGCCGTAGGCGCCGAGCGCCGTCCTGCAGGCCGCGGTCGCCGGCCCCGTCTGTCTCGTCGTCATCTGCTGACCTCCTGCAGCCAGCGTCGGGCGCGGGGGTGACGACCCGCTCAGGGCCGGACGCCACCTGTGGACGACGGTCGAGGCACCGCTGCTTGTGGACGACTCGTGGTCATCAGCTCCCGCCGGAGGGAGCGGCGGACGGACCGCTCAGCCGGCGAGGGCTGGGGTGCCGCACGACGGCGTGCGCAGCGGCGTGTAGGTCGATCCGGCGATCGTCAGCCCGACGGTGCTCTGCAGCGTGGTCGTCAGGTTGGTGAGCAACGTCGTCAGCGCAGGCTTGAGCGGCGTGACTAGGAGGTTCATCACCGAGCTCGTGACGGTGTCCACACCGCCCAGGAGACCGGAGATCACGTTGCTCGGGTCCGTGCTGGACGTCTTGGTCTCGACGTTGAGGGTGCCGATCGAGAGGTTGCCGCTGGGCCCCGGCTTGCCGGTGTCGTAGTCCTGCGGGACCAGGAGCGTGGCGGCCTGCGAGGGGTCGGCGGGGTCGGCGGTGCTGAGGGTCAGGCTGAGCGTGGGATAGGTGGTGGTGGGGCCGTCGAGGAGGATCCCGAGGAGGCCCCTCTTGGTGTAGACGTTCTTGAACCTGATGGTCACCACGATCTTGGCCGGGGCGAGGCTCGCGTCCTGCTGCACCGACAACGACGTGGGCGTCCCCCCGTCGCAGTTGAGGGCCACCACCTTGCCCGAGGCCTGTGCCAGCGAGGCTGTGGCGGTCGCGCTGACACTGTCGACGGACAGCACGTTGGACTGGCAGGACACCAGGCAGAGCACCGCGCCCAAGACGGTCTGCAGGTTGGTCACGAGGCTGTTGACGGCGTTGAGGACCAGGCTGGTGCCGTTGTCGAGGCCGACCGTCGCGGTCGCGGACGTCTGGCCCAGCTTCTTGGTGTCGTCGCCGAGGCAGACGCGGGTGGGACGGCTGCCGATGGTGAGACCGACGCTGGTGCTGCCGAGCAACCCGGTGGGGATGGCGACGTTGGCGGCGACCGAGTTGGTGCCGTTGGCCAGCTGCACCGCAGCGGCAGCCAGGTCGAACGCGTTGATCGTCGTGCCGACCGCCGAGGCACCGCCCTGGGTGATGCCCAGCAAGGTGCCGACGTTGAACCCGGTCGGGTTAACGATGCTGCCGATGCGCGAGGTGATCTGGGAGTTGAGGGCCGCGAGCGCGGCCGCCGCGGTCGTGCCCTGCTGGGTCAGCGCCGTCGCCTCGGCCTGCAGCAGCTGGGCAGCGGTCACGTTGGCCGCGAGGACCTGGTCGATGCTGGCCAGGTTGAGCTGGGTCTTGAGGACGTTGAGGAAGCTGAGCACGTCGAGGTCGGTGGTGAGGATGCCCGAGCCGCTCAGCACGGTGGTGTCGATGCTCGTGCCGAGGATCTTGGTGATCGGGCCCAGGACGGTCGAGTCGTTCGACTTCAGCGCTGCGGCGTAGGAGTCCATCATCATGCAGGCGGTCTTGTAGGCCCGGGCGATCGCCGAGCGGCAGACCCCGCCCTCGCTGCCCACGAAGTTGAAGGACACGCTGTTGGTCACGGTCACCAGGACAGCGTCGGGCGTCGAGCCGACCGGGGTCTGCGTGAAGTAGGCGTTGTAGGGGCTGCCGTCGCAGCCCAGGCTCTGGTCGGACACGAAGGTGCTCGAGAGCGTCCCGGTGTAGAGCGTGACGACGGGGTTGGCGCCACCCACGTAGTTGGGGGTCGCCCGGACCGTCGTACGGGCGATGGTCTCGAGGTCGGTCCGGCTCGTCGTCGGCGCCACGCCCAGCTTGCGGGCGGCGTCCTGGGCACCCGCGTCGGCCATGCCCTGGGCGTCGCGACGCGCCACTCGCTGCATGCCGATGTCGACGGCGAACCCGGTGAGCGGGAGGATGACGAAGCACATCGTCAGCGCCATGAAGATGGCCGCAGCGCCGCGTTGGTCCCGACGACTGATGCTCACGTGAGCTGCACCACCGACGTGAACGTGAGGTCGGACGGCAGCACGAAACCCATCCCGGGGACCGTCGGCAGCAGCGAGTGGTCGCGGTAGGGGTAGGACACCGTGACGCTGATGCAGCTGTGCCCCACGGCGCACGTGGGGATGGCGGGGTTGGTGGCGCTGGTGCCGACCACGATGGTGCAGCTCAGGTTGTCGCTGCCACAGGACTGGCCGTAGGTGTTGAGCGCGTTGGTCACCGCCGACGCGGCTGCGTTCTGGCTGGGGCAGGTGGTCGTGAAAGGCCCGCCGCTCGCGCAGGTGGGACCGCCGACGTTGTAGGCCCCGACCGCCGCCCGCGCGCCCTCCGACGCCGACTGCGACAGCGCCTGCCGGTAGCTGAACATGTAGGCGTAGGCGATGCCGCCGAAGATCAGGTAGAGCATCGGTGTGAGCACGAGCGCGAACTCGACCGCGGCCGCGCCACGCTCGTCGTGGCGACGTCTCACCAGGCGTCGCACCATCTGCTCCTACGTGGGGGGGGACGACGGCCCCATGCCGCCGAGGTCCCAGGGTAGGACCCCCGTACCCGACCTCGGGTCGGACTAGAAGAGAAATGCCCGATCGGACTAGTCACGTGACCCGCCCGGACTACGCCGAGATTCAGGGCTTGGGCGGGTCGACCTCGGGCTGCACGAGCTCCTCGACGTTGACGTCCTTGAAGGTGAGCACCTTGACGTTCTTGGCGAAGCGGGCCGGGCGGTACATGTCCCAGACCCAGGCGTCGGACATCGAGACCTCGAAGAAGACGTCGTCGGCCTCGGTGCGGGCCTTCACGTCGACCTGGTTGCACAGGTAGAAGCGGCGATCGGTCTCGACGACGTACTTGAAGATGCCGACGACGTCGCGGTACTCGCGGTAGAGGGTGAGCTCCTGCTCGGTCTCGTACTTCTCGAGGTCCTCAGCACTCATGAGACCTGCCCTCCTCGGGGTGTTCGGCGGAGCCACGCTTTCTGCGAGCCTAGTCGCATGGCCACCACCCGCTCGCTGGACCCGCAGGGACCGCCTCTGACGAGCCGCGGCACGGTGCACCAGTGGTGGCGCGACCTCACCTACGTGCACTGGCGGGTCGACCCCGACCGGGTGGCGCCCCTGCTCCCCCGCGGTGTGCGCCCCGACGTCCACGACGGCAGCACGTGGGTCGGGCTGATCCCGTTCACCCTGTCCGAGGCCGGGTTCGGCAGCGGCGGGCCGGCGGTGCCGCGGTGGGGCACGTTCCTCGAGACCAACGTGCGTCTCTACTCCGTCGACGACGCCGGACGCCGCGGCGTGGTGTTCCGTTCGCTGGAGGCCGCGCAGGTCCCGATCGTGCTGGCGGCCAACCTGTCGCTGCGCGTGCCCTACAAGCTGGCCGCGATGAGCCGGGAGCCTCGCGCGCTGCCCGACGACCCGACCGGCAGCGTGGTCACCTACCGCACCCGGCGGCGTACCCGACCGCACCCGCGCAGCGAGGTGTCGGTCGAGGTCGGGGCCCCGGTCGAGCAGCCCAGTGAGCTCGAGGTCTTCCTCAGCGCACGGTTCGGGGCCCACACCCGGGCCTGGGGCCGCACCCTGTGGGTGCCCAACACCCACTCTCCCTGGCCGCTGCGCCGGGCCCGGCTGCTGTCGCTCGACGACGAGCTGGTCGCCGCCGCCGGGCTGCCGGGCGTGGTCGACTCACGACCCGAGTCGGTGCTCTTCTCCACCGGCGTGCACACCGTCTTCGGTGTGCCCCAGGTCGTCTGCTGACCCCCGCACCGCAGGCGCCGGGGGTTCGAGGCCGGCGGCGCGGCGTACGTTGACGAACCGCATGCGGTGCACCGGCGACGGGCCGTGCGCCTCGAGCGCCGCGGTGTGCACGTCGGTGATGTAGCCCTTGTGCGTCTTGAAGTCGTACGCCGGGTGCTCGCGGTCGAGCTCGACCATGATCCGGTCACGGGTGACCTTGGCCAGCACCGACGCGGCGGCCACGCAGGCGGCGACCCGGTCGCCCTTCCACACCGCGAGGCCAGGGGCA
>CALRVO020000080.1:0-10876 GCA_943371595.1 Sphingomonas paucimobilis | reverse complement strand
CACCCTCCAGTACGTCCTCAACGCCGTCTTCTCGATCGGCATCGGCTACGTCTTCGTCCGGCTCGCCGCCCGCAGCGGTGGCTCCGAGGACGAGCAGGCCCTGGCGTTCTTCCTGCCGGGGATCATCTACAGCCTGGTCTACACGGTCGTGCTGTTCGGGTCGGTCCTGGTGCGTTGGCCCGCGGTGGGCTTCATGCTCGGCAGCGTGACCGGCGACCCGACGGCCTGGCACCACGAACCCCAGGTGGTGCGGCTGTGTGGTCGCCTCACGCTCCTGCTCGGCGCCCCGGGCGCCATCGGCGTGGCCCTGCAGGGCCCCGTGTGGCTGCTGGGCTGGCAGGACGTCATCGGCACCGGCACCGCCGTCGCCGTCATCGCGGGGCTGCGCTACGGCTTGGGCTGGCCGCTGCGCATCGCGTCGTGGTCGGCGATGGTGTGGCTGCTGGCACGCAACGCGACGCCGCTGGAGTCCTCGGAGCCACAGCCCGGCACGAGCTGACCCGCTACGGGCCCGGGTGGCTCGACGGCGCGAGCATCCGCTCGAGCTCGTCCTCGCCCTCGGCGCCGACGACGAACAGCAGCTCGTCACCCGACTCGACCGGCTGCTCGGGGTCGGGCACGTAGACCTGCCCGTCGCGCAGGATCGTGACCAGCGCGCAGTTCTCGGGGAACGGGATCAGCCCGACCGGCTTGCCGACGTACGGCGAGTCGCCCGGCAGCGTCATCTCGACGAGGTTGGCGTTGCCCTGGCGGAAGGTGAACAGCCGGACGAGGTCGCCGACGGTCACGGCCTCCTCGACCAGCGCCGACATGATCCGCGGCGTGGAGACGTTGACGTCGACGCCCCAGGCCTCGGTGAACAGCCACTCGTTGTTGGGGTGGTTGACCCGCCCGACGGTGCGGGGGACCCCGAACTCGGTCTTGGCCAGCAGCGACGTCACCAGGTTGACCTTGTCGTCACCGGTCGCGGCGATGACCACGTCGCACTTGTCGAGGCGGGCCTCCTCCAACGACGACATCTCGCAGGAGTCGGCCAGCAGCCACTCGGCGTCGGGGACCCGCTCGGGCATCACCGAGCGCGGGTTCTTGTCGATCAGCAGGACCTCGTGGCCGTTGCCGATCAGCTCGCGGGCGATGGACCGGCCGACGGCACCGGCTCCGGCGATGGCGACCCTCATGCGTGCGTCCTCATCCGTGGTGCTCCTCTGGGCCGTTCTTGATGACCTCGAACACGTGCCCGGCGTCGGACTCGCGCATGACCAGGTGGATCAGGTCGTTCTCCTGGATGACGCTCTGTCGATCGGGCAGCATGCCTTCGCCGAGCCGGTCGATCCAGGCGATCCGGCCGCCGGTCTGGCTCTGGAAGTCGACGGTGCGCTGTCCTACCCAGACCTCGGGCACGGGCACCTGGTCGACGCGGATGGCGCCGCTGGGGTCGCGGAAGTCGGGCTCGGCGCCGGCCGGCAGGATGCGGCGCAGGACCTGGTCGGCGGTCCACTTGACCGTGGCGACCGTCGTGATGCCGAGACGCTGGTAGACCTCGGCGCGGCCGGGGTCGTAGATGCGGGCGACGACCTGCTGGATGCCGAACTGCTCGCGGGCGACGCGCGCGGCGATGATGTTGGAGTTGTCACCGCTCGAGACGGCCGCGAAGGCGTCGGCGCGCTTGATGCCGGCCTTCTCCAGCACCTGCTGGTCGAAGCCGTAGCCGGTCACCTTGTCGCCGTTAAAACCCGGGCCCAACCGCCGGAAGGCGTCGGGCTCGCTGTCGATGACGGCGACGGTGTGGTTGCGGTCCTCGAGGCTGCGGGCCAGGGTCGAGCCGACCCGGCCACAACCCATGATCACGACATGCACGGGCTCACCCTAGGCCCTCGCCCGGTGCGGCGGACCGCACAGGGGCTCGCCATGAGTACCCTTTCGGCTCGTGGGTGTCGGCGATGTCTCGAAGCGGATCCTGCTCGGACGCAAGCTTCGGAGCGCGCAGCTGGGCGAGACGCTGCTGCCCAAACGCATCGCGCTCCCGATCTTCGCCAGTGACGCACTGTCGTCGGTCGCCTACGCGCCCGACGAGGTCTTCATCATGCTGTCGCTGGCCGGGGCGTCCTACTACGTCTGGTCGTGGAAGATCGCCATCGCGGTCGCGCTCGTGATGGCGGCCGTGATCGCGTCCTACCGCCAGACGGTGCACGCCTACCCCAGCGGTGGTGGTGACTACGAGGTGGCGACGGTCAACCTCGGGCGCAAGGCCGGGACGACCGTCGCGAGCGCGCTGCTCGTCGACTACGTGCTGACGGTCGCGGTGTCGATCTCGGCCGCGGCGCAGTACGCCGGGGCCGCCATCCCGGCCCTGCACGACCACGAGGCCACGGTCGCCTCGGCCATGGTCATCCTGCTGATGTCGATGAACCTGCGCGGCATCCGTGAGTCCGGCACGTTCTTCGCCGTCCCCACCTACGCCTTCATGGCGGCGGTCATCGGCATGTGCCTCTACGGGTTCCTGCGGCTGGCCGGCGGCACGCTGCCCGACGTCGAGAGCGCCGACCTGACGATCCTGCCCGACCCCAGCTACGAGGGGTCGCTGACCACGTTCGCCCTGCTGTTCCTGCTGGCCCGCGCCTTCTCGTCGGGCTGTGCCGCCCTCACCGGTGTCGAGGCGATCTCCAACGGCGTACCCGCCTTCCAGCGGCCCAAGAGCCGCAACGCCGCGACCACGCTGCTGCTGCTCGGCATGATCGCGATCACGATGATGGTCAGCGTCATCGTCCTGGCCAAGCAGATGGGGCTCAAGTACGTCGACCCGGCCGACCTCGACCGGCTCACCTACGCCGACGGCACCCCGGTCCCCAGCGACTACGAGCAGAACGCCGTGATCGCCCAGATCGCCAAGGCCGTCTTCAGCGACTTCCCGCCCGGGTTCTACGCCGTCGTCGTGGTCACCGGGATCATCCTGGTGCTGGCCGCCAACACGGCGTTCAACGGCTTCCCGGTGCTGGGCTCGATCCTGGCCAAGGACGGGCTGGCCCCGCGGGCCCTCGGCTCGCGCGGCGACCGGCTCGCCTACTCCAACGGCATCCTGTTCCTGGCCGTGATGGCGATCATCCTGATCGTCATCTTCAACGCCGAGACGACCCGGCTGATCCAGCTCTACATCGTCGGTGTGTTCGTCTCCTTCAACCTCAGCCAGCTCGGCATGATCCGCCACTGGACGCGCCACCTCGCGACCGAGCGCGACCCCGGCGAGCGGCGCCGCATGCAGCGCTCGCGCGTCATCAACACGGTCGGGCTGTCCTTCACTGCCGTCGTCCTGGTCGTGGTGCTCCTCACCAAGTTCCTCGCCGGCGCCTGGATCACCATCCTGGCGATGGCGTTCTTCTACGCCCTGATGGTCGGCATCCGCGGTCACTACGACAAGGTCGCGCTCGAGCTCGAGGTCGACGAGGACGACAAGGTGATGCCGACCCGCGTGCACGCCATCGTGCTGGTCTCCAAGGTGCACAAGCCGACGCTGCGTGCGCTGGCCTTCGCCAAGGCGTCGCGGCCCAACGTGCTCGAGGCGGTCTACGTCGCCAGCGACCCCCAGGAGACCAACCGGCTCGTCGAGCAGTGGGAGAGCCGCAACCTCGGGGTGCCCCTCAAGCTGCTGCACTCGCCCTACCGCGAGCTGGTCAACCCGATCGTGGCCTACGCCACCGAGATCCGCCGGGCCAACCCGCGCGGCGTCGTGGCCGTCTACATCCCCGAGTACGTCGTGGGCCGCTGGTGGGAGCAGCTGCTCCACAACCAGACCGCGCTGCGGCTCAAGGGCCGCCTGCTGTTCACGCCGGGCGTCATGGTCACCTCCGTGCCCTACCAGCTGCGGTCGTCGCAGATCGCGGTCGAGCGCGAGGAGCGCGACTCCTTCCGGGTCAAGGCCGGCGACCTGCGGCGCGGACAGGTCGACGAGCGGCCCCGCACCCGCGGCTTCCGCAAGTGAGCCGTTCCTCCGGACGCCGTCCGCGCACCCGTCAGCCGCGCGGGGACTCCCACGTCGGCGACCGCTTCGAGGTCGAGGTCGGCCCCGTCGGTCACGGCGGGTTCTGCGTCGCGCGCCACGAGGGCCGCGCGATCTTCGTGCGGCACGCGCTGCCGGGCGAGCGCGTCGTCGCCGTCGTCACCGAGGGCACCGCGGGTGACCGCTTCTGGCGGGCCGACGCCGTCGAGGTGCTCGAGGCCTCTCCGCACCGCGTCGAGCCGCCCTGCCCGTACGCCGGCCCCGACGCCTGCGGCGGCTGCGACCTCCAGCACGTCGCCGTACCCCACCAGCGCGAGCTCAAGGCCGCCGTGGTCGCCGAGCAGCTGCGCCGCCTGGCCGGCCTCGACGTCGAGGTGGTCGTCGAGGAGGTCCCCGGCGACACCCCGCCCGGCAGCGGGCTCGGGTGGCGCACCCGGCAGCGCTACGCCCGCCTGCCCGACGGGCGGCGCGCGATGCGCAAGCACCGCTCCCACGACCTCGTGCCCGTCGACCAGTGCCTGCTGGAGTCACCCGACCCGTCGGCGCACCGCGTGGGCGAGGTCGACTTCGCGGTCGCTGCCGACGGGTTCTGGCAGGTCCACCCCGGGGCGCCCGAGGTGCTCGTGGGCGCCGTGCTCGACGCACTCGCCCCGCGAGCGGGGGAGTCGGTCCTCGACCTCTACGCCGGCGTCGGCCTCTTCGCCCGGTTCCTGGCCGAGCGCGTCGGCGACGCGTCGCTCGTGACCATGGTCGAGGGCGACCGCACCGCCTCCGCGCTCGGTGCCGACAACGTGCCCGGTGCGCGTGCCGAGGCCGGTGACGTCGCCACCGTCCTGGCGCGGATGCCCCACGACCCGGTCGACCTGGTCGTCCTCGACCCGCCGCGCGAGGGCGCCAAGCGGGCCGTCGTCGAGCAGGTCGTGGCCCGGGCCCCGCGCGCGGTCGCCTACGTCGCCTGCGACCCGGCGGCCCTGGCCCGCGACGTCGCGATCCTCGCCGAGCACGGCTACCGGTTGGTCTCGCTGCGGGCCTTCGACCTGTTCCCGATGACCCACCACGTGGAGTGCGTGGCGCTGCTCGACCGGACCAGCCAGGACCTGTGACCGCGGCGCGCTGACGTGCCCTCGGCGTCGACCGCGGGTACGCCGGTGCGTGAGCTCAGGTGCCGGCGCCGCTGTCGAGCAGCCAGTGGTACTGCATCCGTAGGGCACGCTCGACCGCCCCGATCACGGCGCCGAGACCGAGGAGCAGGTTGAGCCCCGCCGGGAGCCGTAACGGCGACTCGAAGGTGCCGAGCGTCGTGGCGATCTGGGGGATCTCCGAGATGGGCTCGGCCGCTTGGAGTGCGCCGAGCACCACGCCGGTCACCAGCAGACCGGCCGAGACGGCTCCGACGAGGGCGCTCGCGACCGGGTGACGGCGCGCGAAGCGCGTGCGACGTCCCTCGGCCGACCTCGGATCGGGCTCGAGCGCGCGGGCCGTGCCGTCGTGGGCGACGAAGTGGCAGCGTCGCAGGCCTGCCGGGCTCTTGCGAACCTCGATGTGACCACCGTCGACCGGGAACCTCGCCGGCAGCCTGGACTCGAGCCGCAGGATGCCGTCGAGGTACAGCCTTGCTCGCACCACGCCGTTGCTGTCGCCCCCGTGCTTGACCTCGATGGTGTGCACGACCGTGCCCCCACCGCTCTCCAGGGCGATCGACATCACCGAACGCCGCAGCAGCTGCCACCAGCGAAAGCGGGTGAGGTCGCGCCCGTCAGCCGGGCGCGCACGCCTCGTCAGTCGGCGCTCGTTCCAGCTCGAGCTCACGTCCCGTACCCCTCCCTCTCGGCGTCTCACCAGCCGCCCCGGTGGGACGGCTGCAGCACCGCGCTCGGCGTCTCGCCGGCGGCAGCAGGAGAGGGGGCCGGGCTCAGGGGCGCCCCCGTCCGCGCTGCCCCGCTGGTGCGGGTCATGCGCCAGACGATCACCGTGGCGATGATGATCGCCGCGCTCGGAACGAGGCTCAGGAGGGATCCGGTCGCCGCCGCACGGTTGTCGAGCTCGCCGCCGACGTCGAGGTGCAACGTCGTCGCGAGCAGGAGCGCCAGGTTGTAGACGCCGTGCAGCACGATGGCGACCTCGAGGCCGCCGGTGCGCCACGTCACGATCGCCATGCAGCCGAACAGGACGAGGTACGACGTCAGCAGGTAGGGATCGGTCGTCCCGTGCATGAGGGAGAACAGCACCGTCGTCACGACGATGCCCGTCACGAGCCCCACGCGAGCGCTGCGGGCCCATCCGCCCACCACACGGAACATCAGTCCGCGGAACCCGTACTCCTCACCGGCCGCGGCCAGCGGGCTGACGAGGAGTCCGCTGAGGAACATCACGATGAGGTCCGCGTCCGTCCACGAGGTCGTCGCGCCCCCCTGGGTCGCGCTGATCCCCACCGCGACGAGGACGAGCGGCCCCAGGACGAGCAACGACTTGCCCAGGACCCCGAAGCGGAAGCGCCCGGCGACGGAGTGGAGCGAGCCGGGGGAGACCCCGTAGAAGACGCGCTGGAGCAGCATCGAGTAGGGGATGAGCAGGGCCAGCGACAGCGACCCGGCGACGTGGCGGAGCGGGGTGAACGTCTCGTCGCGCCCGAGCACCTGCGTGTCCACCACCTTCGACAGCTCGATGAGACCGATCGAGAAGCCGAGGAAGCCGAGCAGGAGCAGCAGGATCGTCAGCAGGCCCCGCAGGACGCGACGTCTCCCTACGGCGATCGCCCGGTGGTACTCCACGCCCGCGGGGACTCCGTGCGTGGGCGACGGCAGGTCGCCTCGCAGGAGCCAGGGCTGGGTGGTGGTCGTCATGATGTCCTCCCGAGGTCGACGTACGGGTCTGATTAGTACGCCGTACTAGCGATACGCTGAAACTAGCACAGTGTGCTAGAAGACCAGGGAAAGGGGTGTGCTGAGTGGTGGACGAATCCGTACCGAGCACCAAGGACCGGATCCTGATCGCTGCGGCAGGGATGCTCGCCGAGGACCCGACCGCACGGCTCAGCGTCCGCGCCGTGGCGGCGCGCGCCGGTGTGAGCGTGGGCTCGTTGCGGCACTTCTTCCCCACCCAGCGCCTGCTGATCGACACGGTCGTCGCTGGTCTGCAGACGCTCGACGTCCCCGATGACCCGATGGACGATGCCGCGTCGAGCCCGCACCGACGGCTGGTGGCGTGCCTCCAGCTGATGCTCGCCGAGGTGGGTGTGGGGCAGCAGGCTCGGGACTACCTGAGCTCGCTGCACCGCGCCTACGTCGCCTCACCGCCCGACGGCGACTCGGAGCACGCGTTCCTCGCCCTCGAACGGCTCGCCGTGCGACGGGTCGAGGACTGGCTCGTCTCGTTGCGCGAGGAGGGGGTGTTGGCGATCGACGATCTCGAGCGACCCGCGCGCTTCCTGGTCACGGTCGTCAACGGCCTGGCCCTCGAACGGGCGCTCCCGGGTGCTCAGGCTCGTCTCGCCCGAGAGGTCGACACCCTCGAGCTCGCGGTCTCGTCGGTGCTGGCGACTGCCTGACGGCTCGCACGCCACCCACGTGCCCGGCCCGCTCCACACGCAGGACCCGGCTCCGACCCCGGAGTCGTGGCACTCGATCCTGCAGGGCGTGGTGGCGGTCGAGAAATTGGGGAGAACGGGCTTGTATCGAACACGTGGCGGGTCTAGCGTGGACGGTGGAGGCGAGCACCATGACAGCTCTCGACGCACCTGCTGACACCCGGATGATGGGCATCGTCCACGAGGCCCTCAAGCGCGACCTGCGCCGTGTGCGCGAGGTCGTGCAGGCCTCACCGCCGCCGCGCGGGCGGCAGAGGGTGGCGCTGGGACGTCACGTGCTCTGGATGCTGGACTTCCTGCACGCCCACCACAGTGGCGAGGACGCAGGGCTGTGGCCACTGGTGCTGCGACGCAACCCAGCCTCGGCCGAGCTGCTGGCCTCGATGGAGGCCGATCACGCGCGCATCGCACCGGCGGCGGACGTGGCTGCCTCCGCGGCCCGTGCCTACGCGGAGACGACGACCGACGCGGACCGGGTCGCTCTGGTCGAGGCGCTCGACAGCCTGCTCGCGGTGCTCGTGCCGCACCTGGACCGGGAGGTGGCCGAAGCCATGCCCGTCGTGGCCGCCAGCATCACCAACCGCGAGTGGGACGCCGTCGAGCAGGAGTACAACATCAAGCCCAAGACGACGCGGCAGCTCGCGATGGAGGGCCACTGGCTGCTGGAGGGGATCGACGCGGAGGGCTATGACGTCGTCGTGCACAAGGTCCCGGCGATTCTTCGCTTCGTCCTGATCCACGGGTTCGGTCACGCCTACCGGCGCCGGGCCGCGGCCCGGTGGACGCCCGACAGGGCGCCCGACCGCGCTCCGGCCTCGTGACCACCGCGACCGGCGAGAGCGCGCGGCGGCCCTACCGGTCCACCCACCGCCAGGAGCAGGCGGCGCGGACGCGTGCGCTCGTGCTCGCGTCGGCCACGTCGCTGTTCGCTGATCGCGGCTGGTCGGGCACCGGGATGCGCGACGTCGCGCGGGAGGCCGGCGTCGCGGTGGAGACGGTCTACGCCAGCTTCGGCTCGAAGACCGACCTGCTGCTGACCGCGATCGACGTCGGCGTCGTGGGCGACACCGAACCCGTGGCGCTCTCGCAGCGTCCCGAGTTCATGGCCCTGGGGGTCGGCAGCCTCACCGGCCGCGTCGAGGCGGCGGCCCGGCTCATCACGCGGATCAACGAGCGGACCTGGGGTCTGCGCCGCGCCCTCGACGAGGCAGCACGCAGCGAGCCGCAGCTGGCCGCCCGGCTCCACGGGCTGGAGACGCGGCGACGCGACAACATCCGCGAGGGCGTGGAGATGGTGGTCGGAGGGTCGGTCGACGACGACGTGCTCGACGGACTGTGGGTGGTCATGGGCGCCGACGTCTTCCACCTGCTGACCCGGGTCGGCGGCCGGTCGGTCGCAGACTACGAGCGCTGGCTGACAGCGACGATCCGTCGGCTGCTGGTCGCCGGCGACCCGGGGCCCACCTCGCAGACAGGGTCGTGGGCGGGCCCGTGAACCAGGTCCAGAAGCGCTCGTGCGTCGAGGTGGAGGTCGACGCGACCGTCCAGGACGTGTGGGCGGTGGTCTGCGACGTGACGCGGGTCGGCGAGTGGAGCCACGAGTGCCGGGCCGCACGATGGCTGGGCCACCCCTCCGGACTCGTCCCGGGTGCGCGCTACCGAGGCCTCAACCGGGCTGGCTGGGCGCGGTGGCGCCGTACGAGCGAGATCGTCGCCGTCGACCCGCCGAGGCAGCTGGTGTGGCGCACGGTGCCCACCGTCTTCTTCCCCGACAGCACCCGGTGGTGCATCCGGCTCGAGGCGCGCGGCGACCGGACGCTCATCACCCAGTCCTTCTCCGTGCAGCGCGCGCACTGGCTGCTGGACCGGATCTACGCCCGGCTCGTCCCGACCCACCAGGATCGTCACGCGCGGCTGAGCGACGACCTCGCAAGGATCGGTGCCGCGGCGCGTCGGGGTGCGCCGACATGAACAGGCGACTCGTGGTGGTCGGCAACCGCATCGGCGTGTGGCTGTACCGCCGCCTCGGCGGACGTCTCAGCGGCGGACGCAGCGGCGCGCGGGTCCTGCTGATCACCACGACAGGCAGGCGCACCGGGGTGCCCCGCTCGACCTGCGTGCAGTTCGTCGAGACCCTCGAGGGGCCCGTCGTCTGGGGCACCGGCTCGGGCTCGCCACGAGACCCCGACTGGTTCTGGAACCTGCGCGCCGCCCAGGTCGCCGAGGTGCAGGTCGGCCGTGACCGGTTCCGAGCCCGCCCGCAGGAGCTGACCGGGGCAGCGCGGGAGGCCATGTGGACCGGGACCATCCTGGCCCGGGCCCCGCAGGTCGCGCGGTACGCCCGCAGGGCGAACCGGACCATCCCGGTCGCGCTCCTGCGGCCGCTCGACGGACCTGGCTCGAGGCCTTGACCTGGAGTGCGCACCAGTGCCTAGCGTCGCAGGCATGACTGACAAGACCTGGTTCATCACCGGTGCCTCGCGCGGCTTCGGCCGCGAGTGGAGCATCGCCGCCCTCGAGCGCGGTGACCGCGTCGCGGCCACCGCCCGTGACACCTCCACCCTCGACGCCCTCGTGACGACGTACGGCGACGCCGTCCTGCCGATCGAGCTCGACGTCACCGACCGCGACGCCGACGTCGCCGCGGTCGCCCGCGCCCACGACCACTTCGGTCGCCTCGACGTGGTCATCAACAACGCCGGCTACGGCCACTTCGGGTTCGTCGAGGAGCTGACCGAGGCCGAGTTCCGCGCGCAGATGGAGACCAACGTCTTCGGCGCGATGTGGGTGACCCAGGCGGCGCTGCCGTTCCTGCGCGAGCAGGGCTCGGGCCACATCCTGCAGGTGTCGTCGATCGGCGGCATCTCGGCGTTCCCGCTGGTCGGCGCCTACCACGCCTCCAAGTGGGCGCTCGAGGGCTTCTCGCAGTCGCTCGCGCAGGAGGTCGCCGGCTTCGGCATCAAGGTGACCCTGATCGAGCCCGGCGGCTTCGCCACTGACTGGGGCGGCTCCTCGGCCAGCCGCTCGGCCGCGCACCCGGCGTACGCCGCGCTGCACGAGCAGGTCGTCGAGCAGCGCAAGCAGCGCATCGGCACCCCCGGCGACCCGACCGCCTCCGCGGCCGCGGTGCTCGCCCTGGTCGACGCCGACGAGCCGCCGCTGCGCGCCTTCCTGGGGGAGGCACCGCTCGGCATCGCCAAGGCCGACTACGCCTCGCGCCTGCAGTCCTGGGAGCAGTGGCAGCACAACGCGGTCCTCGCCCAGGGCTAGCTGGAACCGCGTCGGGTCGGGGGGGG
>CALRVO020000079.1:0-10960 GCA_943371595.1 Sphingomonas paucimobilis | reverse complement strand
CGCCCCCCGGTGCGGCACGGGCCGGCGGGGCGCGCCCGGCCGGCGTCGACGCGGAGATCGAGGCCCTGCGCACGCAGCTCAAGGCCCACCCCTGCCACCGCTGCCCCGACCGCGAGGACCACGCCCGCTGGGCCGAGCGCTACTACAAGCTCGACCGCGACGCGGCCACGCTGCGCCGGCGCATCGAGCAGCGCACCAACACCGTGGCCCGTCAGTTCGACCGCGTGTGCGAGGTGCTCACCGCGTTGGGCTACCTCGACGGCGACGAGGTCACCGACCGTGGCGGCCACCTCAAGCGCCTCTACGGCGAGACCGACCTCCTCGCCGCCGAGGCGCTGCGGCTCGGGGTCTGGGACGACCTGACGCCCTCGGGCCTGGCGGCGGCCCTGTCGACCCTGGTCTTCGAGACCCGACGGGCCGACGACGGTCGTGTGCCGCGCATCCCGGGCGGCGCCATCGGCGAGGCCGTCGAGGCGACCCGGCGGTTGTGGGTCGACCTCGACATCCTCGAGCGCGAGCACAAGCTCGACTTCCTGCGGCCTCCCGACCCGGGCTTCGCCTGGCTGGCCTACCGCTGGGCCGAGGGCGACGACCTCGACGACCTGCTCGGACCCAGCGACCTCTCGGCGGGTGACTTCGTGCGCTGGACCAAGCAGCTGCTCGACCTGGCCGGACAGGTCGCCGACGCCGCCGGGGACACCCCGCTGCGGCGCACGGCGCGCGAGGTCACCGGCCTGGTCAAGCGAGGCGTGGTCGCCTACTCGGGCCTGGCCGAGGACTGAGCCGGGGACACCTCGTGAGGGTCACCCGGCGAGGACGGCCTTGGCCACGGGGACGTCGCCGTTGACGAGGTTCCACTGCTGACCGATCGAGGCCTCGGCGTCGACCACGGCGGCGACCACGGCGGCCACGTCGGCGCGGGTCACGTCGCCGCGTGCGACGTCGGCCCCGAGCGCGACGTGCCCGGTGGCGGGGTCGTCGGTCAGGCGGCCGGGGCGCAGGATCGTCCAGTCGAGGTCGGTCTCGCGCAGGGCGGCGTCGGCGTCGCGCTTGGCCTCGACGTAGGCGCGCCACACCTCGGAGGTGTCGTCGGGCAGCGGGTCGTCGACGCCGATCGCCGAGATCTGCACGAAGCGCCGTACGCCGGCCAGGCGCGCGCCCTCGGCCGACTTGAGCGAGCCCTCGAGGTCGACGGTGCGCTTGCGGTCGACGTCACCGTCGGCCCCACCGCCGGCGGCGAACACCACGGCGTCGCAGCCGTCGAACGCGGCCGCGAACGCCTGGGCGTCGTCACGCTCGATGTCGAGCAGGCGGACCTCGGCGCCGAGCGCCTCGAGCTCGTCGCGGTAGGCCTCGCGGCGCACCAGCGCCACGGCCTGGTGGGAGGTGGAGCGCAGCTGGTCGAGGAGGAGGAGGGCCACCTGACCGTGGCCGCCGACGATCGCGATCTTCATGGCCTCGACGTTACGGGGCGGCCGGGGGACCGCTGGGAGGGGCCCCGGCGATCTGCCAGGCCGCTCCCACCGAGTCCTCGTTGCGGATGGCGGCCACGAGGACCTCGGCGAGGTCGCCGCGGGGGACCGCACCGGGGGTGACGTCCTGGCCCAGCGCCACCTCACCCGTCGGCGGGGCGTCGGTGAGCAGGCTCGGGCGGAACGCCGTCCACGACAGGCCGCTGGCGGCGGCCAGGGCGACGGGGTCGTCGCCGTTCCACGCCCCGGGGACCAGCAGGAACCGCTGGACGCCGGCGCGTCGGGCGGCCTCGGCGACGACGTCGGGCGACGTGGGTGCCAGGTGGACGACCGCAGCGCACCCGCGCAGCGCGTCGGCGAGGGCCGCGGGGCCGTGCTCGAGGTCGACCATCCGCACCTCGGCACCGACACGCTCCAGGTCGGCGCGGTGGGCCTCGTTGCGCACCAGCGCGACCGGCGGGGCCTTCTCCCGTCGGGCGAGGACCTCGACGACGAGGCGGCCGAGCCGACCGTGGGCGCCGACGACCGCGACCCGCGCGCTGTCGGGCCAGGCGTCCGGCACGGCCGGGTTGGACCACGGCAGCGTCGTGCCGGTCAGGATCGCCACGTCGGGGTGCTGGACGCGCAGCCACTCGAGCGCTGCCGGGAAGTCGGTGGCCCCGGCCTCACCCAGGAGCACGGTGCGCACCTGGGTCGGCGTCAGGGCGAGCAGCTGCCCGGCCTGGACGAGGTGCGGGCCCTCGAACGGGCTGCCGTCGAGCAGGCGGTCGTCGGCGAGGGTGAACCGCAGCACCTCGAGCGGTACGTCGCCGCCCAGGGCCTTGACCGCGCGCAGGTCGAGCGTCGTGTGGGTGACCGCGCTGACCCAGCCCCACGGGATCGTGGTCCAGCCGACCCCCTCGGGCAGCTCCGGCACGCCGAGGCCCTCGTGGAGGTGCACGCCCTCGGCGTCGAGACGGGCGAGCACCTCGGGCCGGGCGGCGTCGCGCAGCCCACGGACCGTGCGGACCCCGGCCGCGGTCCCGTAGGCACCGACGCCGCCGACCACGGCCGCCGCCAACGCGTCGATGCTGGCGAGGTCCTGGGTCAGCAGGCCGACGAGGCAGCCACCGGCGAGGAAGACCATGAACGCGGTGAAGGCCAGCGCCATCCCCGTCAGCCACCGCAAGCCGCTGGTCGGGGTCGTCCGGATCTCGAAGGGAGCAGCGTTCACACAGCAGAAGGTAGCGAGCGCCGGGCTAGGGCATGTCTCCTCACCCGGATGCGCGGCGACACGCCCTAGCGGGCCGCGCGAGGCGCCGCCCCGCTCACCGGGCCAGGACGCCCAGCAACCGCCGGGTAGGAGTCTCCAGTCCCCACTGCTCGACGAGCCCGACCAGGCGCTCGGGGTCGGCGGGGGCTGCCGGGAGGGCGGTGCGTGACCGGTCGAGGTCGATGTCGCGGGCGACCGCGACCACGGCGGGGGCCACACGGAGGTAGTCGAGGGCGGCATTGATCTTGGCCCGGGGGCCGGCCGCCATCCCGGACCCGGGGTCCTGGGCCGCGGCGACGATGCCGTCGAGGTCACCGTGCTTCTGCAGCAGGGTCGCCGCGGTCTTCTCGCCGACCCCGGCCACGCCGGGCAGGCCGTCGGAGGCGTCGCCGCGCATGGTGGCGAAGTCGGCGTACTGACGGGCCTCGATGGCGTACTTGTCGCGGACCCACTGCTCGGTGACCTGCTCGTGCCGGCCCACGCCCTTGCCGATGTAGAGGATGCGGACGGGACCACCGTCAGCCGCGTCGTCGACGAGCTGGAAGAGGTCACGGTCGCCGGTGACGACGTCGACGGGCTGGCCGGCGCCGGTCGCCAGCGTGCCGATCACGTCGTCGGCCTCGTAGCCGGGGGCACCGATCACGCAGATGCCGAAGGCCTCGAGCACGTCGCGCAGGATCGGCACCTGGGCCTCGAGGGGGTCGGGCACCTCCTCGACGTCGGGGGCCGCAGCGACCTCCTCGACCACCCGGTGGGCCTTGTACGACGGAATCAGGTCGACGCGCCACTGCGGGCGCCAGTCGTCGTCCCAGCAGCACACCAGGTCGGTGGGCTCGTACTGCTCGACGAGACGGCTGATGTAGTCGAGCATGCCGCGCACCGCGTTGACGTTGGTGCCGTCGGGGGCGGCGTACTCGGGCATGCCGAAGAAGGCCCGGAAGTACATGGAGGCGGAGTCGAGCAGGAGCAGGCGCCCCGCGGTGTCGGTGCCGGTCACCCGGCGCATCCTGCCATCTCAGGCAGACGAGCCGGGACCGACGGCTCCGGCGTCGCCCCAGGTCGCGGCGGCCGTCGTCGCCAGGACGTCGTCGCGGTCGCGACCCACCGCAACCGCGACCTGCCACTACTGTGACGCCCGTGACGACCGAGCTCGAGGCCACCGACCGCAAGATCCTCGAGCTGCTGGCCTCCGACGGCCGGATGTCCTTCACCGACCTCGGCAAGGCCACGGGGCTGTCGACCTCGGCGGTGCACCAGCGGGTCAAGCGGCTCGAGCAGCGCCGACTCATCCTCGGGTACGGCGCGACCATCAACCACGACGAGATGGGGCTGCCGCTCACGGCGTTCATCTCGATCCGCCCGATCGACCCCTCCCAGCCCGACGACTCGCCCGAGCGGCTGAGCGCGATCACCGAGATCGAGTCGTGCTGGTCGGTCGCGGGGGAGGAGTCCTACATCCTCAAGATCCGGGTCTCCACACCGGCGGCCCTCGAGGTCCTCCTCGCTCGGGTGCGCGCCGCTGCCAACGTCTCGACACGCACGGTGATCGTGCTCTCGACCTACTACGAGAACCGGCCCATCAGCGGCGGCTGACCGGTCCCCGGCGGGCGGTCGCCACCGGCACGGGGCTGGGACGTCCGCGGTGTCAACCGGCGACGAAGCGGCCGTCCGGGGTGGTCGGGTTGTCCTCGTTGATGGCCTCGACGGCCTCGGTCAGCCCCGCCTCCTCGACGGGGCGCCGGCGGTCGAGGTGGACGCCGGCGATCATGCAGCGCACGGACCCGCCGGCGAGCTCGATCGTGGGGATGTCGACGGCGACGATCTCGCAGGACTCCTCGATCGCAGCCACCTGCTCGGGCCGCAGCGACCGCCGTGCCCGCGCCGACATCGTCATGACGTAGCGGCGCTTGCCGTCTGCCGTCCGTCCGCACAGCTCGACGGCGTTGCCGGCGAACTCGCGGACCTGCTCCTCGGTCAGCTCGACGATCGTGCGACCGGTGACGGCGAGCCGCTCGCGCACCTGGGCGCGACGGTGAGCGTCGGGGATCATCTCGAGGGCGATCATCGCGACGTGCGTGCCCACGCAGGCCATGACGTTGGTGTGGTAGACCGCCACGCCTCCGGCGTCGACCGCGTCGAAGGCCATCGGCTCGTAGAGGAAGTCGGTGCAGAAGCGCTCGAGCACCGCCGCGTCGGCCCGGTGGCTGCGCGCGGTGTAGGCGACGCGCGAGACGTGGTCGAGCACCATCGCGCCCGTCCCCTCGAGGAAGATGCCGTCCGGCTCCAGCCCGGAGTAGTCCACGATCGTCTGCACGCGGTACTCCGACTTGAGCATCTCCAGCACGTCGGCGCGGCGCTCGTGGCGGCGGTTGGAGGCGTACATCGGGTAGACCGCGACGGCACCACCGGAGTGGGTGGAGAGCCAGTTGTTGGGGAAGACGCTGTCGGGGCGGGTGTGGTCGGCGTCCTCGAAGACGTGGACGCGCACGCCCGCTTCGCGCAGTGCGGCGGCGAGCGCGTCCATCTCGGCCAGCGCCTTGGCCGAGGTCGCCTCGTCGGACTGGCCGGCCGGGGCGTCGGCCTGGAAGGCGTTGTCGGCGGCCGTCGCCGGGTTGGGGACGAAGCTGGTCGCGCGGACGAGGATGACTGCGGAAGGGGCCTGGGCGCTCACGGGAGGACGTTAGGGCATGCGGTCAGCGGGCCTGAGTCAGTAGGCCTGGAGCGCAGCCATCCGACGCGACGCCTCAGCGACCTCGGCCGCCTTGAGTGCGGAGGTGTCGAGGTCGGCGTGGGCGGCCCACCACTCCTGGCCCTCGGTGGGCAGGGTGTGGATCGGGTCGTAGTACTCGTAGGTGCGGTCGAGGGCGTCGGCCGCGGTCGCCTCGATCGAGGTGCGGTAGTTCTTGGTCCAGTGCGAGATGCCGCGCACCTCGTCGTACAACGCGAGCTGGTGGACCCAGCGCTTGCCGACGAACGGGACGTCACACACGATGCGCGGGGTCGCGAAACCAGGCAGGTAGCCCATGATGTGGTGCTGCAGCCGCTGGGCGTCGCCGACCGAGACCCGCCAGTGCTCCGAGAACGGGATCATGTCGCACATGTAGAAGTAGTAGGGCATGATCTGCGCGCCGTCGAGCAGGCGGAAGCACAGGTCGAGCAGGGCGTGCGGGTCGGCGTTGACGCCGTTGAGCAGCACCCCCTGGTTGCGTACGTCGCGCACCCCGGCGTCGAGCATCGCGCGCGAGGCGTCGGCCACCAGCGGCGTGATCGAGTTGGCGTGGTTGGCGTGGGTGTGGATGGCGATCGACACCCCGCGCGAGCGCGCGATGCCCGCGACGCGGGTCATGCCTTCGCGCACGTCGTCCTGCAGCCAGTGCTGCGGCAGGCCGACGAGCGCCTTGGTCGCCAGCCGGATGTCGCGGATGTTGTCGACCTCGAGGACCCGGGTCAGGAAGTCCTCGAGCCGCGCCCACGGCATGTTGGCGACGTCGCCGCCGGAGACCACGACGTCGCGGACCGACGGCGTGCGCCGCAGGTAGTCGATCATCGAGTCGAGCCGGTTGGTCGGCTTGGCGACGAACTTGAGCTTCTCGACCGTCGGCGTGGAGTTGCCGACGAGGTCCATGCGGGTGCAGTGCCCGCAGTACTGCGGGCAGGTCGGCAGCAGCTCGGCGAGCACCTTGGTGGGGTAGCGGTGGGTGAGGCCCTCGGCGACCCACATGTCGTGCTCGTGCAGCGAGTCGCGGGTCGCGTGGGGGTGGGAGGACCAGTCGGTGCGGCGGTCGCTGAAGACCGGGATCATGTAGTGGCGCACCGGGTCGGCGTAGAACGCCTCGGTCAGCGAGCCCGGTCCGCCGACGGCGGCGTGGGGGACCATCGTGTTCATCATCTGCGGCGGCACGAGCATCGACATCGTGGCCCGCTCGGCCTGGTCACGCTCCAGGTCGGCGTAGAAGCGCTCGTCGACCAGGTCGCCGAGCAGCTCGCGCAGCTGCTTGAGGTTCTTGACGCAGTGGGCGCGCTGCCACTGCACCGAGGCCCACTCCGCGGCGGTGACGTCCTTCCAGCCCGGGAACCGGGTCCAGTCGGGCTCCACCAGCTCGACGCGCTGGTAGGGATAGGGCTGACCGGTCTCCAGACCGATGCTCGTCTCGATGCTCATCCGACTCTCCGTGCCTCGCTGACCTGCGCCGGGGGCGCCGTGTGACCTAGAGTACGTGCAGATCATCCGGCTTGTGCAACTACACGCCGCAAATCCTCCTGTTCCAGGATCATCGCGAAGGACAACGAACCGTGACGCGTGAGAGCGACCCCACCGGGCTGCACCGGGTGCTCGACCGGCCCGTCGTGCTGCCGCAGGCCGCCGAGCAGCTCGACACCCGCCGCGAGCTGTGGCCCGACGAGGTCCGCATCCGCGTCGAGCGGCTCAACCTCGACGCGGCGTCGTTCCGCCAGCTCGAGCGCACCCACACGGTCGAGGGCCGGGTCGACGGCGACGCGGTCCGGCGGGCCGTGCTCGACATCGTCGCGACCCGCGGCAAGATGCAGAACCCCGAGACCGGCTCGGGCGGCATGCTCGTCGGCACCGTCGAGGAGGTCGGCCCCGACTCTCCCCTCGGTCTCGCGGTCGGCGACCGGGTCACCACCCTGGTCTCCCTGACCCTGACGCCCCTGGTCGTCGAGGACGGCCTGGCCGGGTGGGACGGCCTGGGGGAGCAGGTGCCCTGCGACGGCTACGCCGTGCTGTTCGGCCGCTCGATCGCCGCGGTGATCCCCGACGACCTGCCCGTGCCGCTGAGCCTGTCGGTGATGGACGTGTGCGGCGCCCCTGCCCTGACCGCCCGCGTGGTCGGCGAGTACGTCGCCGCCGGGCGCGCCCCGGTCGTGGCGGTCGTCGGGGGAGCGGGCAAGTCGGGCTCGCTCTCGCTCGCCGCCGCTGCCGACGCCGGCGCTGCCCGCACGATCGGTGTGGTGCCGCACCAGCGCGAGGCCGAGCTGCTGACCGGCGCCGGCCTGGCCGACGAGGTCGCGATCGCCGACGCGCGCGACCCGGTGGCGCTGCGCGACGCCGTCGAGAAGGCCGGCGGCCCGGCCGACGTCACCGTCGTGTGCGTCGACGTCCCCGGCTGCGAGGGCGGCGCCGTGCTGGCGACCGCCGAGGGCGGCACCGTGGTCTTCTTCTCCATGGCCACCTCGTTCTCCGCAGCGGCGCTCGGCGCCGAAGGACTCGCCGCCGACGTGCGGATGCTCGTCGGCAACGGTTACGTGCCGGGCCACGCGGCCTACGCCATGGACCTGCTGCGCAGCCACGACGGCGTACGCCGGCTCTTCGAGAGCCGGCTCGATGCCTGAGCCGACCCTGCAGGCCCCGCCACCGGGGCGCCAGGTCCTGCGCGGCGGGGTCGTGACCGCTGCGGGCGCACCCGCCACCGCCATCGGCCTCGAGGACGGCCGGATCACGTTCGTCGGCACCGAGACCGACGCCGATCGCTGGACCGGCACCGGCGAGGGCGCCCCGGTGGTCACCGACCTCGACGGCGCCCTGGTGGCGCCGGCGTTCGTCGACGCCCACGTCCACACCGTCCGCACCGGGTTCGCGAGCACCGGTCTCGACCTGACCGGCACGCCCACCCTCACCGGCGCCCTCGACGCGCTCGCCGCCCACGCCCTGGCCGTCCCGAGCGCCGGTGTCCTGGTCGGCCAGGGCTGGGACGAGACCGGCTGGCCCGAGTCACGCCCGCCCACGGGCGCCGAGCTCGACCGGGCCGCACCGGGCCGGCGCACCTACGTGACGCGGGTCGACGGTCACTCCTCGGTCATCTCCCCGGCGCTGGCCTCGCTGGTGCCCGGCCTCGACCAGCTCGACGGCTGGACCCCCGACGGCCGCGTCGAGCGCGACGCCCACCACGCGGTGCGCGCGACCCTGGAGTCGTTGATCTCCGACGCCGAACGCCTCGACGCCGCGCGCGCCGGGTGCCGGGCCATGGCCGCGCAGGGCATCGTGGCCTTCCACGAGAACGCCGCGCCCCACATCGGCCCCGAGTCCGAGATCCCGCTGGTCCGGCAAGCCGCGCGCGAGGCCGGGCTGCTGGCCACCGTCTACTGGGGCGAGCTGATGGCGGTCGACACCGCCCGACGGCTCGGGGTCGCCGGCCTGGCCGGCGACCTGATCGCCGACGGCGCGTTCGGCTCGCGCACCGCGGCGCTCGCCACGGCCTACGACGACGCGCCGCACACCTGCGGGCACGGCTACGTGACCGCCGAGCAGGTGCGCGACCACGTCGTGGCCTGCTCGCACGCCGGGCTCCAAGCGGGCTTCCACGCCATCGGCGACGCAGCGCTCGAGGCGATCGCCACCGGCTTCGAGCTCGCGGCCGCGATCGTCGGCGACGACCTGTGCGCCCTGCGCCTCGAGCACGTCGAGCTGCCGTCGTCGCGCGTCGTCGAGGTCCTCCACCGCCTCGGCGTCGTCTGCAGCGTGCAGCCGGTGTTCGACGCGCTCTGGGGCGGCCCCACCGGCATGTACGCCGACCGCCTCGGCGAGCGCTGGGCCCAGACCAACCCGTTCGCCGAGCTCGCCCGGGGCACGACCCTCGCCCTCGGCTCCGACTCACCGGTGACGGCTCTCGGGCCGTGGGCGGCGGTCCGCGCGGCGGCCCACCACCACCACGCCCCGCACGCCCTGAGCACCCGGGCGGCCTTCGAGGCCCACACCCGCGGCGGGTGGTTGGCGGCGGGTGGCGACGACCGGTCGGGCCACCTCGCCGTCGGCGCCCCCGCCCACCTCGCCGTCTGGCGCACCCCCGCCGGCCTCGTCGACGGCCTGCCCGACCTCACCCCCGGCACCGAGCTGCCCACGCTCGTGCGGCTCCTGACCGCCGGCCGCACCGTCCACGAAGGAGCCCCCGCATGACCCCCCGCCCGAGCAGGCCCACCGGCAAGCTCGACCTCGACCCCGCCACCGTCAAGCACGCACGCAGCCTGGCCCGCAAGGCCGGACGCCCGATCGTCACGATGGCCAAGAAGCACACCACCGTCGCCGTCGAGCGCGCCACGCTCCGCCTCGCCGGGCTCGGGGGCGCCGACGACGAGGGGACGCCCTGGGTCAACCGGCTCATGGACACCGTGCGCGCCGACGTCGGCCTCGAGCACGGCGTGTCCCTCCCCGTCTGGGACGCGCTGCTGCGCCACGAGGCCGAGGACCTCGCGACCCTGGCCCAGAAGGCCGCCGCCGGCTCGGTCACCTTCCGCCTGCCCGAGGGCAAGGACGCGGCGCGGGCCCGGGCGGCCAGCCGGCGCCAGGTCGCCCGCGGCCTCAAGACCGTCGACCGCCGCCGCGTCGAGCGCGACCGGCTGATCAAGCGTCACGGCGACGCCCCGCGCCAGCCGTGGATCTACCTCATCGTCGCCACCGGAGACATCTACGAGGACATCCCGCAGGCCCAGCAGGCCGCTCGCGAGGGCGCCGACGTCATCGCCGTCATCCGCTCCACCGGGCAGAGCCTGCTCGACTTCGTCCCCGAGGGCGCCACCCGCGAGGGCTACGCCGGCACCTACGCCACCCAGGAGAACTTCCGCCTGATGCGCGCCGCGCTCGACGAGTCGAGCAAGGAGCTCGGCCGCTACGTGCGGCTGACCAACTACGCCAGCGGCCTGTGCATGCCCGAGATCGCTGCTCTCGCCGGGCTCGAGCGCCTCGACATGATGCTCAACGACTCGATGTACGGGATCCTCTTCCGCGACATCAACCCGATCCGCACCTTCGTCGACCAGCGCTTCAGCCGCCAGGTCCACGCCCGCGCCGGCATCATCATCAACACCGGCGAGGACAACTACCTCACCACCGCCGACGCGATCGAGGCCGCCCACACCGTCACCACCAGCCAGCTGCTCAACGAGTACTTCGCCAAGGAGGCCGGGCTCGAGGACTGGCAGCTCGGCCTGGGCCACGCCTTCGAGATCGACCCGGCCGTGCCCGACTCGTTCCGCCTCGAGCTCGCCCACGCGCTGCTCGCGCGGGAGGTCTTCCCGAAGGCGCCGCTGAAGTGGATGCCCCCGACCCGCCACATGACCGGCGACGTCTTCAAGGGCAACCTGCTCGACGGCTTCTTCAACCTCGCCGGCGCGCTCACCGGTCAGGGCATCCTGCTCGTCGGCATGATGACCGAGGCCGTGGTGACCCCGTGGATCTCCGACCGCGACATCGCCCTGCAGAACGTCCGCTACGTGATGGAGG